>NZ_JBXTEF010000037.1:0-15266 GCF_057495195.1 Cysteiniphilum sp.
GCGTAGTGAAGTGAAAGTTTCATGCTGCGTTCTTCGAGGAGTCGCACTCAGCAATGGGTGCGGCTTACTCTACTGAACTAATATCTTTTGGATCTTTCATTCTAAAAATAACGGCACCTTCATTTTGAGGATTAAACGACATACCAACTATATCGTCACTATTGCTGGGCAAAGTCAATGTTTTACAGGAGCCTTGCAAACTGCAGTGCAGGAGTTCAGCTTGAGTTTTAGTATTTTTCTTACTGGCAGTGTAAAAGCCATCATTTGCATAAGCAATATAGCTAGGCAAGAACGTTTCATATTGCTCTCCAAGACTCACTTCAAAACGTGCGCCATTATGATAGCTATAAATATTATGATTAAAAATAAGAACACCATTTTTATTAGAATCAAAAGATACTTGGCTAATACCATTACTATCGCCATTATAAGTGTCTATCTTGTGACAAGTTGCCTCAGCCAAGCTATTACACTCAACAAGCAGTAATTGAGAAAAATCATCTTTATTTTTAGCAAGCATATAAAAGCCATTTGAGGTTTGACTAACATTAGATATTTGACCTAAACGTGTCCCATCTGTAAATGTAAACGCTTGTTGGCCATCAAAAATACTATTATGGAAACTATTGACATTAGGTACCCCTGCAGCAATAAGGCCTAAATTACTACTATCCGTATTTGCCACTGATATATCAATATTTGAAGCAGAAGGGTAGCTATACTTTAAATCTTTAGGCAATGATAGACCAGCGCAAGTATCATCACTGCAACGATATATATTTAACTCATTTGTAAAAGACAAACCAGTTGTAATTGTGGTGCCAACTAGTAATAAAGCGAAAGCACTTTTTGTAAAATTAGGTTTCATATAAGGTTTGCTACTTTTTGTTATTAAATAGTAATTTCAATTATCTCGCATGATAATGTTTCTAACAATCAATACAATATATCAATTCTGTTATTGATCCTTCTCTTGGCATAACTATCAAGAAGAAGTTGCCTTAAAAAATGAATATGAAGATATCAAATTCCGATAACTTTATTGGTTTAAATCAAACTTCTGCTGCGAGTAATTAGCTAACTCATAAGCGTTGTCACCTGTAACTTCAGATGAGTTGTGAGCTGGCTGGTTAATCGCCCAGAACATGCTACCACCATATGGTATGTTGGCAATATGATCAATCACTGACTTATCAATTTCCATGCCTTCCCAGACACCTTTCGCGGCTTGCCCACCGGGTTCAAAGCCCATCACAATTTTCGATTTATCGATATGTTGGGCAAATGTGTCAAATACATCTTTGTATACAGGCATTGACCATGTTTGACCATTTGGCATGTCATTTGGACCCACGTCATATGCCATAATATTGACCCAATCAACAACAGCATTAAGTGAGCTATTGTGCGCTTTTAACCAGTTATTAATCGCTAAACCTTCGCCATCAGATGCAAAGTCTGAAAAGCCATAGTCGCTGCCATGTTCCATAAAGGCATTAAAGCGTGTTGTATAACCAATTTGTTTATCCTGCATGCCTGTTTTATCAAGTGCTTGTCTAAGTTTTAATAAGGTTTCAGCAAGTGTATCAAGTTGCTGCTTGGTGATTGCTTGATCTTGACTTAAGTGCTCCCAGTCGAAATCAACGCCATCTCCAGAGAGTTTAAGTAGCTCAACGACTTTGTTGACAAAGGTATCAATTTGTTCTGGCTTAATCGTCTTTGTCAGATCTGACCAACCACCAATTGCCCAGATAAATTTACCATTATTGTTATGCACGGCCTTGATTAGGGCATCCACTTTGAGCTTTTGCCAATTATATGGATTCTGCCATGCAGGGTCAGTGGTTGTCATAACATCAATCACATTAGCTTGCGTCATTGATTCATAGATGGCTTGCCCATCCCAATAAGCAGCTTGTGGGTTCTCTGGGTTTGGTGTTTTGGCAAGGGTTAAGAATGAATAAAGCACATGTGTATATGGCTTAATGTCATTGCTATAATAAGCAGGATCACTAACATTGGTTGAGCCTTGTGGACGCAGTGCACCTTTCCAGTTTTCCCAATATCCGGTAATAAACTGCTTAGCTGTTGGTACAGGGGACTTGTTAAATGCTAATGCCACTGGTGTGGTTTTGTTTTCGCTAATTGCAATCGTTTGCGGGTTATCAAGGCTGTAACGATAACCATCTACGGTAAATGTATTAGCCGTGACATGATAGGATTGATTGGCTGGTAAACTGATTGTTTTATCTTTAGGTATTTCTAGATCATGCGTTTCTTTATCTTCACCTGTAAAATAGACTGTCGCACTATGACCATCGAGCCCTGTGGCACTAACCTCAGCCGTGCCAGTAGGCACTGGTACTTCCTTATAGGACATCTGGATGGTTTTTTGTCCTTGGTTCATATTGATATCAGCTTCGGGTTTGCCATCAAAGGTAAAGCTATATTTAAACAATGAACCGGTCATTGGGTCAGCACTTAATACATAATCCGTGTTTTTATCTAAAACAAAAGTTGATTTGCCATTCCAGCTAATTTCTTGATGTGAAATATTCTGAGTTTGCTTGTTTAAAAGATTCAGTGTAACACTATCATGTGTGACATCAGCCGGTTGTGCTCGATGTAATGTGACAATAAGCTCAGCATTTTGATTCTTGTAAGAAACTTGTGCGCTTGCTTGAGGTTGGTCTTTTGATAAGCTCACAAGGCTAGGAATCATGGTGATCTCCAGCGTTTTGCCATCAACAGTTGCTGATGCGCTTAAGTTGTACTCACCATAAGGAATATCTTTGACAGTCGCAGTTGTCGTAAAATCGATGGTTGTTGTGTAGCCTGTATCTTTGCCGATGATGGTGATTTTGGTATTGGCAGGCAATGGGTCAGAGCCCTCGGCAATGCTAAAATGCATTTGACCTTTTTGCTCAATTGGCGTGTCGCCATGTGGATAAAAGGCAGATGAAATAATGTTTTCACCCTTGACAGGATTGCTGCTCCAAATTAATTGAGCATTGGTAGGCATTATTGTCTTTGGTTTCCACCATTGGCTACCTTCTTGGAATTGATCAAATTTAAAGGTGGTCACTTTATTGTCACCAAATTGTGTCGTGCTGTTGGTGATGGCAGGCCAAGCGATATCAAATGTAGGTGACAAGATATAGGCGCCAGCATAAGAGGTGTTGGCAGTGATTTTAAGCGCGGCATCTCTTAGATCAATATCCTTATTACAGTGGTTAGTCAGTGTCAAGCTCGTTGCTTGCCATGGATCTGGATATTGAGTGCCTGCATTAAGCTCAAGCTGCATACAGCTAAGCGGTTCAGGTGCAGATAGTGCAAATGCGGAGCTACTTAAAAGGGTGGTTAGTATCGCACTTGAAATAAGTTTCCTTGATGGTGTCATAATGTTTCTCCTTGTTATTCATTTAGAAAGTTGTACAAAGTATATTTCATATGATTTTTTGAGTTATCTTAGTGAGTCTTTTACACCATCAACCCAACTCCAACCTTGATAAGCATCAGAGTTTAGAATCCAAGTCATTAATCCGCCATATTGATTGTATTGCTTCAAACCACCTTGCGTAATGTCCTGATTAATATCTTTCGGATTATATAAACCAACACCTGAACAACTGGCATCCGCCAAACACTGACCTTGTCGATAAGCTTGCTCACTGACACTTGACGCTTTGTAATTTGGCACGCCTAAAATGATTTTGGTATTAAGAGGTACGCTAAAAGAACCCTCTGGCACACCTGGCATTTCAGCACGTGTTTGTGGGCTTAATAGCTTGAATGTCATTGATAAAAACCCAGTATCAAAACCTTTTAAACCAGCAAAGTTAGCACCGCCATATTGGTTATATGTTTGGATGAAAACAGCATCAAAGTTAGCGTGTTGCATAAACTCTTGTGTATACATTTGCTCAGCAAACTTCGCACTTCCTGATGCCCATTGACCTGAACCATACCAACCAGAGATTTGAGGTGCAGCTGTTAAATATAGGTGCTTCCCAGTTTTTTCCTTGAAAGTGGCTCTCATGGCATTGATATAATTGGTAAGATTTTCATCAGTAGCAGTTGCATTGGGGTGCTCAACATCGATATCTAGCCCATCAAAGTGATGATCTGCTAAAAACTGCCCCATTTTTTGTCCTGCAAGTCTTGCTTTGTCACCAGTTAAATCAGGATCAAAGTAGTTCTCAGCGCCACCGATCGATAATAATGCAATACCATTATGGTTGTGTATAACATTCAGTTGGTTTGGCAGATCTTTGAGCATGCTATCTAAGAAGTTGACTAAAAATGGTTCACCATCGGGCTTTTGACCAGCAAATGCGTAAACAAAGACGTTATAACCTTTTTCGGCTGCAGTTTTGATCATCGCAGTGGTTGTTGCGGGTTGACTTGGCCATGGGGCATCATAGCCTCGGACATAACCAACAATAGCTTGATCTGGCCATTGATTGCTGACTTGATGATAGTTGATGTTAATCGTTTGAGAGTCGCTTGAAGCGACAAAGCTTGTAGGAGTAATCTCGGCACCATAGCCAACAATTGCCGATAAAGTAACTGTCCATGTTTGACCATCTTGTGGAATATCGATGTCATGTGGATCGTTGTTGTTTATTTCGAGTGTTCTTTTATCACCTTTATCATTTGCAAGAGTTAACGTAGCTTTTTTGCCCTCAGGGAAGTCGTGCACTGTAATTGAGACTTGCTCACTGGGTTGTACTTTTTGTGTATAAACAACTTGAGCATTGGTTGTTTTACCATTATTAACGGTTAATGCATAGGGTGACTCTGCTGTATAGATAAAGCCATCATCAGCATACTTTTCCGCTTCTAGCGTGTAAACCTGACCTTCTTTGGTCGTTGGCAGATTTTGAATAAGTGTCGATTGATCAAAGCTTAGCGTGCCTTGATCGATGACTTTGCCTTCAGCGTTTTTCAATTGATAACTAGGTTTGACAGCATGAGACCCTGGTGTCGATGCTTTGATTTCAATATTACCTTCTAGAATAGGTTCTGGTGCTTGATAGCTAATTTTAACCGTTTGAGTTTCATTGTTGGATAATTGAAATGCGCTCGGTGTTGCAACTCCTTTGCCCTTTTCTAGTGCTGGGACATTAACAGTAAAGCCTGCCTCTTTGCCAGCAAACTCAACCTGTAGTTGAGCGGTTTTTCCCCACGGGGTGTCACTCACTTCACCAACTAGGGTACCATTTTGATGAATTTGCACTGTTGCCAGCTCTTGCCCTTCAATATAAGTAGGTTTCTCTGGAAGTTGAACTTCAATAGTGGCTTTAGATTTCTCCTGTGTATTTGCACTGATGGTGATGCGAGCCGTCTTGGCACTAAATGGAACACCAGGCGCGTTAATACCAAAGCTTAAGTTGTTTGACCAAGTATTAACGGAGTTGACTTTACAGGTTGTTTTGAATTGATCAATATTATTGCAATTTCCTAGGGTGAGGGATCCCCAGCTAGAGTTAATGCCCGTTGTTGCAATAGAGGTTTCTATTGTTAACTCATCACCAGATTTAACATCAAGCGTATCGGCGTTTACAGGTAAATCAACTCCTTGATACCACCCACCTTGTGGAATGTCGATATTTGCTGTATAGCTTGAGGCATAAACATTTGCCGATAAGCAGGTGGCAAATAGTATGGTTAAGGATTTAAATTTTGGCATGTTAAGCTCCTGTTTTCATTTATATGTCAAATACGCTGCCTTATTAGGTGTTTAGTTGAGTTTAAATAAGTGCGTCATTGCAAAATGCCAGATTATTATATAAGCGGCTTGCTAGGCTGTTTAGTGTACTAAGTCTATATTTTGTGTGCGCATGTTGATCTTTTTCATTGAGATAATGACTGTGTATTTATTGTGATAAATATCGAAAATTGACTGTGTTGAATAATGCTGGAAAATAAACTGTATGCTAAGAAATACTGCCACATAGTCAAGTGCTCAGATATACTAGTTTAGGTAAATATCAGAAGGATAGATTTATGCAAGTATATGATGTCATTGTTGTGGGTAGCGGTGTTGCAGGTCTTGCTGCAGCCAATAATCTCATGTTAAATGGTTTTGATGTGTTGGTGCTTGAGGCGCGTGATCGTGTCGGTGGACGCGTACATAGCCAATGCTTTGCCGATGCAGTGATTGATCTTGGTGCTTCATGGATTCATGGTGTACAAGAAAATCCAATTACTCGCTTAGCGAAGAAGCATAATATTAGTACATGGCGCTCACAGATGTGCGGACCTTCGCCTGATAATATTGTGCATCGTGAGATGTATGATCAGGAATTTAATGCATTAAGCCATGAGCAAAAGTTAAAAATCGCTAACTGGATGGCTGACTTTCTTGATTATCTTGAAGCGGTGCAAATCGATGAAGAAAGTCACCTAAGGTCTATTGCAGATATCAAGCAGCAGTTTATTGTCGATAATCAGATAGCTAAAGAAGATATACTCTATATTAACTATATCGCCGATACATTGTTTTTATATGAATATGCGATTGAGGCAAAAGAGCTCTCTGCTGAGAGCCATCATGCTGATATTGATTTTGCCGGAAGTGATCGACTATTTCCTGAAGGATATGCGCAAATCGCTGATCTATTGGCGAAGCATTTGGAGATTCGTTTAAGTGATCCTGTGCAAAATATCGACTACAGTGGTGATCTAGTACAGGTATCGACTTCGACAAAACAATACCAAGCAACCTATGTTTTGGTTAGCGTACCATTAGGTGTGTTAAAACATGCAGATATTGGCTTTAATCCTTATTTGCCTCAAGCCAAGCGTAAATCCATTCAGCAGCTTGAAATGGGTGTGTTAAATAAAATCTATCTTGAGTTTGATGAGGTGTTCTGGGATAAAGAAGCGCAGAGTATCGCCTGTTTATCGCCAGAGCATCGCATTGCGCGTGAGATGATGAACTTCTATCCTTTAACGAAAAAGCCAATCTTAATGGCATTTACGGCAGGCGTTGTCGGTAAACAGCTTGAGCAGTTAAGCGATCGTGAGTTATTAGCATTAATTATGGACTCGTTGAAACATATGTATGGTGAAAACTTGCCGAGACTTAAAAATCACTGCATTACGCGCTGGGCAAGTGATGAGTATAGTTATGGTTCTTATTCTTATCTGCCAGTTGGCGTGAAGGCAAAACGTCGGCAAAAATTGGGTAAACCGGTTGATAATAAACTGTTCTTTGCCGGTGAGGCAACGTCATTTTATTTCCCGTCAACGGTGCATGGTGCCTTTTTAAGTGGTGTACGCTCAGCGTATCAGATCCTGCAAATCGATTTATTGACTGAAGACGTACGTAAACGTACAGCCATTGTTGAAGATCCTTATTTATAGTTAACTCTCGGCATTGGTTGCACGAATATGCCCACTCAAATCATGATAATGTTGGATGTTTTTATAATCATAAGTGCTAAAGATGTCGTGAATACTTTGTGCCTGTTGAAAGCCGTGCTCGATAATCATAAAGCCATTTTCTTTTAAGTGTGCTTTGCCATGACAAACAATGTGCTCTATATCAGCTAAACCATTGTTTTTGGCAATAAGTGCAGTGCTTGGCTCATATTGACGAACATGCGCGCATAGTGCGGGATCTAATTGATCAATATAAGGTGGGTTGGAAACAATAATATCAAATTGCTCATTAGCAACTGGCTGATACCAGCTGCCTTGCAAAAGTTTTACATTACTTAGCTTGTAATGCTCTTTGTTATGAGCGGCAACTTTAAGCGCATGTTTGCAATAATCAATAGCAGTCACCTGCCAATTGGGTCGGGCATGAGCAAGACTTAAGGCAATTGCGCCACTGCCTGTACCTAAATCGAGTACTTGCAGTTTAGTGTATTGTGTGAACTTATTAAGAATGGTTTCAATCAGCACCTCAGTATCCGCGCGTGGGATCAATGTGTGCTTATCAACAAGGAATTCAAGATTCCAAAAAGCTTGCTTACCTGTCAAATAAGCAACGGGCTCACCCTGTAAGCGTCTCATGAATAGTTCACTAAACTGTTGAAATTCATGTTCAGTTAAAGACTTTTCTGACCAAGTGTATAAATAACTCGTTGATACCTTTAATACATGACAAAGTAAGACTTCAACATCAATTCGTGCGCTATCAGAAGTTGACTCAAGTTGTTTGCTATAGGTTGCTAGAATAGCTTGAATGGTATTATTAGGCATTTTCTTCAGACATTTGTACAAGTAGATCGGCTTGATATTCATGTACAAGTGGCTGAATGACCGAACCTAAATCACCTTGCATGACTTCTTCAAGCTTATAAAGTGTCAAATTAATGCGATGATCAGTAACGCGCCCTTGCGGATAATTGTAAGTGCGAATACGTTCAGAGCGATCGCCACTACCAACAAGGCTCTTACGTTGGCTAGATTGCTCGTGTTGTTGCTTGTCAATCTCAGCTTGCAGGAGTCTTGCTTTAAGCATTGACATGGCTTGAGCGCGGTTTTTATGCTGTGAGCGTTGATCTTGACATTCAACAACAACGCCAGTTGGAATGTGTGTGATACGAATGGCTGAATCTGTTTTGTTAACATGCTGACCACCAGCGCCTGAAGCGCGAAAGGTATCCACTTTTAGATCTGCAGGATTAATATCAATCCCTTCAACCTCATCAGCCTCTGGCATAATGGCGACGGTGCAAGCCGAGGTATGCACACGCCCCTGTGATTCTGTTTCAGGTACGCGTTGTACGCGATGTGCGCCGGATTCAAATTTAAGTTGCGAGTAGACATTTTCACCTGAGATTTTACTGATGATTTCTTTGAAACCGCCATGTTCGCCATCGCTTTGACTAACAATCTCAATCCGCCAACCTTGAGTTTCGGCGTAGCGGCTATACATTTTAAATAAATCACCCGAGAAAATAGCGGCCTCATCACCACCTGTGCCTGCACGAATCTCAAGAAATACGTTGGCACCATCATTAGGGTCTTTAGGTAATAATAAAATCTCAAGCTCTTTAGTTAAGCTATCAATCCGCTCTTCAGCGTCATTAAGCTCCTCTTTTGCCATTTCCTTCATTTCAGGATCGCTTTCTTTGAGCATCTCATTAGCACTTTCAATATCATCATGTGCTTGCTCATAAGCTTTAAATGTTGCAACTAAAGGCTCTAATTGCGCATATTCTTTGGATAGATCGCGAAATTTATTCTGGTCATTAATAACATCAGCTTCACCCAAGAGAGCTGCAATTTCTTCATGGCGTTCGATCAAGCCTTGTAATTTTCGTTTGATTGAGTCTTTCATTTTATAGTCCAGTGTTTAAGCCAAAAATTTCTTCAGCTAAGTTAAGCATATCATTGCGCCCTTCAACGGCAGCATTTCTAAGTGACACGCTTGGCGTATGTAGCCATTTATTTTTAACATTATGCGCAAAGCGTGCTAATACCATTTTAGGGTCTTCACCATTTTCTAAGCGCTTAAGACAGCGATTGAGCTCATCATCAATCATGTCTTTGGTTTGATTGCGCATGGCCTTGATCGTATTATCGGAAAGAATGGCTTTTTCTTGATTAATATAATCATCTAGACCTTTTTCAATCCATTTCTCAGCACGTAATGCCGCTTTTTCACGCAATGTTTTATTGTTTTGAATAAGTCCTTGAATATCATCAACACAGTAGGTAGTTATGTTATCTATTTGATCGAATAATGGATCAATGACACGTGGCACCGATAGATCAATTAGTGTTTTTGGGTTGGTATTGGTTAGCATATCAGTTGTCAAAATCAGCTCACGTGAGTTGACGGCACTAACAATAATATCAGCTTGCTTAGCAAGGCTGCTAAGCTCGGATAATGAAAAGGCTTCAGCGTGATGCTCAGTTGCCAGTTGTTGCGCCTTTTCTAGTGTGCGATTAACAATAATAAGGCGTTTTGGTGTCAGACTTGCTAAGTGTTTTGTCACAAGCATTGCCGTGCTTCCTGCGCCAATGACCATAATGGTTTTATCTTCAAAGTGACTTAAGCTTTGTTTGGCTAATGTCACTGCCGAAAAGGCAACAGAAACCGGACATTGCCCAATATTAGTATGAAATCTCACGCGTTTTGCAACTGAGAAAACCTTTTGCATTAAGCGATTAAGATCGCCACCAAGGGTGTTATTAGCAAGTGCCTCTGCATAGGCATATTTGATTTGCCCCAATATTTGCGGCTCACCTAAAACCATTGACTCTAATCCACAGCTTAAGCGCATTAGATGATGAGCAACATGTGTATCTTGGCGCACGATAAGATAGTTTTTCAAGTCCAAATCATTGCGTTTTGCCGATTGTTGCCACCAATTGATAACATGATCTAATTGTTTTAATTCAGCAATGACGGCATAGATCTCGGTGCGATTGCAGGTTGATAAGATAAGACATTGCTCAACGCCATATTGTTTTTTTAGTGTTTTTAAATGTTGACCGAGGCGCTCATTGTCGAGGGTGAATGCGCCGCGCGCATCTAAAGAAGCCTTTTTGTAGTCTATCGCTAAAGAAACTAACGTCATTCATTTACCTGCTTTGCTTATTATTCTTGTTAATCGCATGAGTGACTTCTGCTTAAAACCATAATCACTATTTGATTTGTTAATTTACGGATAACAAGTGATAAGAGTTGCTCATGAAACTGGTCGGTATTGTAGCATAAAAAAAGAAAAGTGCTATGACTGGAAAGGCAACTAATGGTGCAGGCTTATCGGCATGCGGTTTAGATTTGTATTTTTGCAAGCCTATGCCCTATGTTTTTATTTGTTGTTATTGTCATAATTTTGTAACATGTTTTATTAATAATTCAGTATTTAAATTACGAGAAAGGGGATCTAATGCGCTATCTGTGCGTAGCTATAGTGCTTGTCTGCGGGTTGTTATCACAAGCTGTTGCTGGTGAATTCTGGCAGAAAGCTAAGGCTGTATTTGAGGGAAAAAAGCAACAAGATGACAGGGTTCATCTGGTGTTATGGCATTCATTTGGAGGCTCACTTAACTATGCTTTAGATAAAATTGTCAATGAGTATAATCAAAGCCAGCATAAGTACTATGTTGAGGCGATTAATAAATCCAATTATCAAAACGCATTAACTGCAGCGGCAACAGCTTATCGTTCAAGCACACAACCGAATATGTTGGTGTCTTATGAAATTGGTACGGCAATGATGATTTACTCAAATGGTGCAGTTATTCCACTGTATAAGCTTGAAAAGATGACGGGTATTACGATCGATCAAAGTGACTTTTGGCCTGCGGTGAGTGGTTACTATAGCGTGGATGGTAAGCTTGCGGGCTTTCCTTTTAATAGTTCTTCACCTGTGCTTTTTTATAACAAAAAGGCTTTGGCTAAAGCGGGTGTCACCCACCCTCCGGTTACTTGGCAGGAGTTGACTAACGTAGGGGAGAAGTTAATTCAATCAGGTCAGGCGTGTGCAATGACAGCTGCTTACCCCTCATGGATTCTCTTGGAAGAGTTTAGTGCGTGGAATAATTTAGCATTTGCTAATGCGAACAATGGTTTTGATTCGATGAAGCCAAAACTTATATTTGACAATCAAACAATAGCTGATTTCTTGGCGCAACTTAAGACTTGGCAAATAAAAGGCATTTTTCAATATGGCGGACGTTTAGGCTCTGCGGATACCTTGTTCACCAGTGGGAAGTGTGCGATGATTTTGCAATCATCATCCCTTTTGGCAGACTATTCAAAATTACCAACATTCAAAGTGGGTGTGGCAAAAATTCCATTTTGGCAAACTAAAAATACACGCCAGCCACAAAATACCATTATTGGCGGAGGGGCTATGTGGACGTTTGCATTACCTAAGAATACACCTAATGCGGATCTTATATATAAAGGTGTCGCATCCTTTTATCAATTCTTGGCACAACCCAAAATCCAAGCGCAATGGGCAATGGATACCGGATATGTTCCAGCCACCAAGTCAGCTTATGAACTAATGCAAAAAGAGGGATATTATAAGAAAGACCCTAATGCATTAATTGCTGTTGAGTCTTTAAATAACGCGCCTCCTAAACCTTATACTCTAGGCATTAGACTGGGTAATTTCCCGTTGATTCGTCAGGAAAATGACTCGATGCTTGAGCGTATTTTCTCTAATCAGCAAAGTGTTGATGACGCACTTGAGGATGCAGTGGATAAGGGAAATAAGTTAATTAATCAGTTCTATAGACAAAATAAGGTTTAATTTATGCATCATCGAGGATTTTATAAGGCAGGATGGTTGCCTTATTTGTTGATATTGCCACAACTGGTGATTACGCTGCTATTTTTTATCTATCCGGCAATTCAAAGCATTATCAGTTCCTTTTATAGTAGTAATTTCTGGGGCACAGTGTCTCATTTTGTTGGGTTTGAGAATTATTGGGCTTTATTAAGTGACGATAGTTACTTGCAGTCATTTATTACAACAGCGATTTTCTCAGTTGCAGTGACATTTTTGGCGATGGGGCTTGGGTTGTTATTTGCAGTTCTGGTAATGCGTGTGATACGCGGCGCCAAGATCTACAAGACTTTTATTTTGTGGCCATATGCCGTAGCAACTGCTGTAACGGGTGTGTTATGGGGCTTTTTATTTAATCCAGCTGTGGGTGTTGTAACTTGGGTATTGGCACATTTTGGAGTTGATTGGAATTATTATAGTAATGGTACGCAAGCATTGATGGTTACCATCTTTGGCGCCTCCTGGCAGCAAGTCAGTTATAATTTTATCTTCTTTCTAGCGGGATTGGCAGCGGTACCTAAATCCATGCTTGAAGCAGCGGCTATTGATGGTGCGGGTCCCATAAGGCGATTTTGGCAGATTACTTTTCCATTGATTTCGCCAACAACCTTCTTTTTATTAACGATCAATCTGGTGTATGCGTTTTTTGACACCTTCGGTATTATTGCGACGATGACGCAAGGAGGGCCGGCGGATTCAACTAATATCTTGGTGTATAACGTTTATGCCACAGGTTTTATCGGACAGCAAATTGGCAGCTCATCAGCGCAGTCGGTAATATTGATGCTGATTATTATCATATTGTCGGTGATTCAATTTAAATATATAGAAAAGAAGGTGCATTACGCATGATGGTAGAAAGACGTCCTGTGCTGACATTTA
Source organism: Cysteiniphilum sp. (assembly GCF_057495195.1). NCBI lineage: Bacteria > Pseudomonadati > Pseudomonadota > Gammaproteobacteria > Thiotrichales > Fastidiosibacteraceae > Cysteiniphilum > Cysteiniphilum sp. Next base: position 13,152 of record NZ_JBXTEF010000037.1, read on the forward strand.
TGACGCACGCACTATTAATATTGGGCATTGTGATTATGTTGTTGCCTATTTATGTCGCATTTGTTACATCAACCCAATCGATTGAAACATTAAATTCAGCAACGCAAGTGATCCCGATGTTACCAGGGCGTGACTTTGTGAAAAACTATCAAACGGCTTTAGTTGGAAGTAGTCAATATAATATCCCGCCGGCATTATTGCTGTTATGGAATAGCTTCTTGATGGCACTTGCGATTGCTGCTGGTAAGATTATCTTAGCGTTGATATCAGCGTATGCTGTGGTTTACTTTAACTTTAGGTTTAAGATGCTATTCTTCTGGGCGATTTTCTTGACATTAATGTTACCAGTGGAAGTGCGTATTGTGCCAACTTATGACATTGTGGTAAATCTAGGGATGCTCAATACTTTTGCAGGCTTAACTTTGCCATTGATTGCTTCAGCCACAGCCACCTTTATGTTTCGTCAGTTTTTTATGACGATCCCACGGCAATATGCAGAAGCTGCAGCTATTGATGGTGCCGGTCCCGTGCGCTTTTTTATTGATGTTGTGCTGCCATTATCTAAAACCAATATTGTCGCCTTATTTATTGTGATGTTTATTTATGGTTGGAATCAATTTTTATGGCCACTCATTATCACATCAAGTGATCAAAGCTTGCATACGATCGTCATGGGATTGATGCAGATTGCAGATACGTTAGGGCAAATCCCTAATTGGAATTTCATTATGGCAGAGGTTATGTTAGCAACGATTATTCCTGTGTTGATTGTTGTGATTATGCAGCGTTGGTTTGTCAAAGGCTTAATGGAAACAGATAAATAGAGTAAATTAAGATAAACAAAATAAGTAGAGTGTTATGAGTTATTTAGTATTAGAGAATGTCATCAAATCTTATGGTAAGACGGAAGTTTTACACGATATTAATTTAGAGATTGAATCCAGTGAGTTTATTGTGGTTGTTGGTGAATCAGGTTGTGGTAAGTCAACGTTACTAAGAATGGTTGCAGGACTTGAGAATACATCTTCAGGAAGAATCAGCTTGTGTGGTAATGATATTACACATAAAGAGCCAAAAGATCGTGATATTGCGATGGTATTCCAAAATTATGCACTTTATCCGCATATGAGTGTTTTTAATAATATTGCGTATGGTTTAAAAGTAAGAAAGACAGCCAAAGCAGAAAGCCACAAACGTGTTGAAGAAATTGCCAAGCTTTTAAAAATCGATCATTTGCTTGATCGCAAGCCTGGTGCACTATCAGGTGGTCAACGTCAGCGCGTAGCAATGGGGCGTGCGATTATCCGTAATCCAAAGTTGTTTTTATTTGATGAGCCGCTATCTAACCTTGATGCCAAGCTAAGAGTTGAAATGCGGCTAGAGATTAAACGTCTACAGCAGCGACTTGGGATTACTAGTTTATATGTGACACATGATCAAGTTGAAGCGATGACAATGGCAGATCGTATTGTAGTGCTAAACAAAGGCTATATAGAACAGTTTGCAACACCCAGAGAAATTTATCAAAAACCACGAAGCACATTTGTCGCAGGCTTTATTGGTGCGCCAGCAATGAATTTCCTAAATGCTAAGGTCACTGAGCAAGGTATCATGTTAGATGACGGCGGTGTACTACCACTATTATTAAAAGAGGATAATCATTCAGGTCGTGAAATTATTATTGGTATTCGCCCAGAGCACATTGTATTAAAAGAGCTAAATGATGATATTGATCTTAGTGTCATTGTCAATATGGTTGAACACCTTGGTGGCGAAACCCTTATTTATGGTTGTGTGCAAAATAGTGACGCAAAAATTACAGTTAGAATTGATGGTTACTGGCAAGGTGATATTGGTCAAGCTGTACACTTACATGTTAAAAAAGAGCATCTTCATGCTTTTGATCGAAATACAACGAAACGTATTGCTTTAAATAGAACGGTGGACCTGGTTGAATAATGATCGTACTAACTTCTTTTTGGGTTGCTATTCAATCAAAACCCAATAAAAAGCGGTAAAAGTTAAAAAAGATAAAAACAGGGGTTGCGGGGTTGTAATTGGTGTGTATAATGGCACCTCGTTCTCAGCGAGAATGTTCGCAAGAATGCCTTGGTA
>NZ_JBXTEF010000038.1:0-21297 GCF_057495195.1 Cysteiniphilum sp.
GTCCCCATCGTCTAGAGGCCTAGGACACCGCCCTTTCACGGCGGTAACAGGGGTTCGAATCCCCTTGGGGACGCCATAATTTAAAAGGTCGCGTAAGCGGCCTTTTTTATTTGTGTGGATTTTAGAGTTGTGTGCGGAAAATTGAATTAAGCGTATCCTGGCCACAAGCAATCGGTAAAAAGGACTTATGATCAATTTCATTGAGTTTAATGGTTAAATCAATCGTAACGAGATGTTGCATTTTTTGGAAATACGGATTGTTGTTAATTATTTTTTGAATGCTTTCGATAATATGTTGATTAAATCGTGGTACGCTAATGACCATCTTAAGGAATGCTTTGGTTGTGCTTTTAAGTCCTTGTAGATAACAGGCATTCAAGTAACTGGTTTGATTGATGTAATAGGGTTTTAACGTGTGCAGACATTGCTTAGATTGAACGCTGAAGCTTACACAATACTCTGATAACTCATATTGTAAACTAGTGACAAGTGTAGCGACTGACAAGCTATTGGTATCATGCTCGTAATAAAGCACTTGACCGTTTTGATAGCTACTGTCATAAATCTGATTAAACTCAGGATACAGCCCATAAAAATAATGATGCAGGAGCAAAGATGTCCCTTGATTAAGGGTGTTGATAATTTGCATTTGATCATTTTTATCCGCGAGGCTGTAGTAATGTTGAAGGCCTGCAAAAATAGTGAGTTTAGAGAGGTTAATCATCACAAAGATGTCATGGTCACTGGCATAAACATCTTCAATTAGATGATTGCTCGGTGTAATTGAAAAGTTTGCCACAAAACAGACATGTTGTGCGCTAATATTATAGTAGTGGATTAACTCGAGTAGCTCGGCAATATTAACTAAGCGTTTGAGCCGGTGATAGCGATCAATAAATGCCTTAATCATAATCGAGCATTAACGGTAGTAGATAAAAAATTGATAGGTCTCATTTTTAGTATTGGCTTGAAAAATGAGGTTTTTTTCGCTTAGGATATAATCCCATTCTTGTCCTGGTGATAGGCGATAAGTTTTATATAGCAATGGATTATTTAATTGATGTATTCCGCTATCTGGCATGTATTCTAGTTGCACACCTGATAGCGACATTTGATTGATATGTTTATTGCGTGAAATTGCTGAGATTTTAATGAATTTTGGATTAAGATCAATGCTTTCAACGCTAGGCTTCTTAACGACCAAAAAGAATTGTTTTGCTGAGAGGAAATCACTCGCTAAGTGTGAGGCTGTGAAATATTCCCCCTCAAGTTTTAGCTCAATAAATTGCTGCTTAATAGGTTTGTTTAAGAATGCCTCAAGTGTGTTAAATAAACTTTGAAAGCATTTATGTGGAGCATAAAACTCAAAAGGCATGTGCAGAGTGTTTTTTTGGAAAACTTGATGCTCATCAGGTAGTAAAAAACATAGCTCTTTTAAGGGGGTATATAACTCAAAGGGGTGGTAATGGATGGCACGTTGCGTAATAGATTGTAGTTTATCCTCAAGTTTAAACAGCATTAAGCTTAATAATGGATATAAATGGGATTTGTGCTGATAATGTTGGATAAGGTGTTTAAGTGAAATAAGAATTTTCTCTAGCCGATGTAAAATCGGCAGGAAAGTTGTGCTATTGCAACTTAAAAGTGGCGGGGTGAACTCAGAAAGTTTCCAACCCTCACTGCTAAGGTGCAGCTCGCAAATTTTGATACTATGCGCGGCACTTGGGTCACTTGCAAATGACAAGTGAAAATAAGGGCGCAAAGTCGGGATATCAGCGATATGCGTTTGATGTGTAACATTCACAAAAATAGATGCTTTGGTATCATCATGATCCGTTAGCGAAAGATGTAAGGCGTTATGTTGTGGCGAAAGTCCAAAGAATAAACGGGTTTGTGTGTATACTGCAAGCTCATCAACCTTAAGCTCGCCCACACTAAGAAGCTTGGTATCAAGTTTTAAGCTAAGTATGCCATATTGCATTTGATAGGGTAACTGTAGCGCTTGCGCGACATATTGATGCCCCAGCATATCTTGCGTGATGAAATATTTAGCACTTAATAATGCGCCATCTTGCCAATGAACTTTTGTTGCCATACTTTACCTTTTTATAGTTTATGAAGGGTATGCTAAGTAATGATGTATAAATAAGTTGCATCAGCTAGTACCTCTTCCTTTATGGGATTGCTCGTGCAGCTTAGGCTGTGTGGGTGCGGTGTGAATGCAACTTATTTATTCTAGATTTATTACTAACCAGCTGTAGAAGCCGCCTCATCAATACTCAATAAGCCGTATTGACCTTTTTCAGTACTTTCTCCATGCACAACATCTAATGCTGCCTTAGAAAAATTAGCCTTATCGATCATAACACCAGTGATCCTTAAGATGTAGTAATCAGCGGCTGCAGTTGAGCCACCTAGGAAGCCATATTGTTGGAAATCAATATTAAACGCTGAGTTTTCAACAGGAACTAAAGGAAGTTCGGAAAGATCAACAATTATGTCCCATTTATCATCGTTTTTATATTCTTGAGAGGCATTGGTTTTACCAAACTTGATTGAAGCATCTTTAGCTTCAGACTTCTTAACAGAAGAAATAAGCCCTTCTAATGTGGTTTTCATTTTTGGACTAATTGGTAAGCCAATAGTCATTTCAAGACTTGCTTTCATTTGTGGACCAGATAAATGAAACTCAATCAGATTGCAAGCAGCCGTTGGGCTTGTGACATCATTTAAGTTTTGACCACCATCAATGGCAAATAAAAATTTTCCTATGTCTTGCCCTAAGATCGTTAATGAATCAAACCAGATACGTGGTTTAGAGTGACTGCCTGCAAAGTCAGCTTCGCCAAGTGTGAAGCTCAGTGGTTTGGCATCTAGGACAACGGATCTTGCTACTTTAGGTTCGATACTTGCCATTTTAAAACTCCTTGTTTATGAGTGGTTGGGAAATAGTATTTAATAATGTAATTACTCACCTTCGCCTTCAGCTTCTGCTGTGGCAAAAAGACCTGGATCAAGACGTGTATCAATCTTTAAGGTTGTATCCATGCCTTCAAATTGAATATGTGGTAATACCGTGATATTACACTTATACCAGCCCGCTTTGCCTGGAATCTGAGTTACCTGAATGTCAGCGGCTCTAAATGGATATTTTGCCATCTCAAGTGCAGTTGGTTGGAAAACTGTGGTGACATAGCGACCAAGCCATTTTGATAATTGCTCTTGGATGATCTCAGTACTGGTGACACTACCGATTTTATCGCGAATAACACATTTAATATAATGTGCAATGCGTGAAATACATAAAGTATAGGAAAGGTTAGCCACGAGTTGTGAGTTCATTGAGTCAAAGTCATCGACAAATTCTTCAACACGTTTGATTGAATTAACACTAAAGAAGCAGGCATTTGCTGTGCCTTTCTCCTCAATAATAGGGATAACACCAATATTTGCTAATGACAGCTCCATATAATCAGGTAATGAAATGTTTAAAGCGGAACGTTGTTCATCAAATCCGCGAATGTTATAAACTGGTGCAATGAGCTCTTTGATGTAGCCACCGTTTTCAGGGCCGCGAATGTATTGGAACCAACCACTTTCAGCAAAAGAGCGCATGACATTTTTGGTAAACAACAATGATGAGCTACCCCAGAGATAGGTATCATTTGATTCGTAATTATTAACCTGCTCAACAAAGTTATTCATACGGCTATCAGCAACGGGACTGTTCACTGGATGATATGGTTGACGTAAGATGAAGTCACCTAGGCATAAGCCAATGTAGGCAGCTTGATCCGTCTTGCGAAAGGCATTCCAGTCGCGATAGCGGGGGTGCTCAAGCAATGTTTCAAAGCTTTTGATCTGTTTGAGCTCAGCAATGTCATCAACCCCAAAAAACTGTGGATTAATCGCAGAGATAAATGGTGCGTGTGCGCTCTCAGCAACCATCCCCATCCCGGTTAACCAAGTGATATCATCCATGCTGTTTTTGAAATCATATAATCCCATCAATAAACCATATGGTTCACCACCATATTGGTCATATTCAGAGACATAAACTTTTTTGAATAGTTCACTGCTTGAGATATCATACAGATTGCGTTCAAAGTCGTATTGCAACTCTTCCTGAGTAACATCAAGTATTGCAACATCGATGTTATCATAATCATGCTGCATGACTTCTTTGAGTTGTAACCATTGATTCTCTATATAGCGAAACTCAGGGTGCAATAAGATACTGTTAACTTGCTCTTCGATGATTTGATTGATGCGCTCGATCGCACGCTGAACATAGATTTTATTGTAATTGACTATGTCATCATTATTTGCCAAGATCAGTGCAAGTGCCGCAATATTTCTCGAGTAGTAATCATCCGCAATATTGGCAACGGCATTAATGTCCTCTTTAATATTGGCATTTATTTTTTCAATACTAGTGCTTTGCTCTTCTTGTGAGCCGCCAAACATTGAGAAAATACTTGCCAAGGCATTTTGTTCTACAGTGCTTGTTTCAGACATTTTATGTTCTCCTTAACCATTTTGCTGTGGATTTTCTTCACCAGAGACAACTTCACCTTCAATCGCACCATCATCAATTTTGGCAAGGTTATAGTGATCTAAATTGGGAATCTCTTTTTTCAAGGATTCAAGCGTTTGCTTATCTGAAAAAATACCGTCAATGGTTTTTTTCAATGTGCGATTGTTATCAATGTCTTTTTCAAATGAAGATAACATTTCTTTTAACTGGAGAAGCGCATTCAATTCAGGTACTTTTTTGGCAATGCGATCAGGCTGAAAATCTGCCATTGATGTGAATTTATAATTAATATCAATCATTGGTGATTTCGCAGGGTTGATGCTATTGGGAACACGCATATTTGCAGTGATTTCCATATCTTTGAGTGTGGCGTTAAGCCCATTTTTAATTACGCGAACATCACGATCTTCAAATGGGAGTTTGGCATCTTTTGATTTGCCTTTGGATAAATCGCCCATCACGAGAACGCGATATGGGAGTTCTTTTTTCTTTGCCTCGCCTTTAACACGCGTGTCGTATTGAATCATCAATCTTGATTTTGGAAGTTTTTTATTTACAGCCATGTTATCCGTTCCTTTTTAATACGCTTATGGTTGATTATATGCTGAGAATATTTCCTATCAGCACTCGGATTTTTACTAGAAATTCAATTTTCTGGTTAGTTATTTGGCCGGATCAATGTAACCTGTTGATTTATGATTAGTCAATAGATAGAGGCAAAAAATGCAAATTTATTTTTTGAGCGATTTTATAGGTTTTTTTGAAAAAATAACATTCATCTGCTGATTTATATGAATTCTATGCATGGTTGAGTGATGAGTTTAGTAAATTAGACAAATTTTGTTTTCTTTATTTTCAAAAAATGCTTTAAATTGACTTGACCTGATTGTTTGTTTATCGATAGATTATTTATTAGGAAATGGCAAATAATATACCCACCGTAAATCATTTTGCGATAGATATATTAGCTTGAGTTTTGGAGTAACTAACCTACAGGGATAATGGATGATGTTTGGAATGCCTTTTTCAGTTGCAAGTTTTTCACCAGTTGCCAAACTGGGCTATCAAGCTTTGCAGGAAGCGTATAAAAGCTATGCTTCAATCGAAGATGTTAATGATAATAGCAAGGTTGAGGATGTTTCACTTATTGTTGTTGATCCGCAGATTGTGCAGCAATATGTTAATTTCTTTGATGATAAAATTGGTGAGATTCGAGAAGGATTAAAGGGGAGCGTCAATAAGATCGAAAGCCATGATCTGCAATGTCGCATGCAGTTTGGTAGTGAAAACTCAAAAGAGGCGCATAAATTCTTAGCTGAAAGCTGGGGTTTACGTGAAACATCCAAAAAAATATGGGGCTATCTATCAGGTAAGCGCGTGTTTTTAACCGATGGTATTGCGCCCTATAAACTAGCGATTGCCTCTAAGAGTGGCCGTATTGATAACGGTTCAAACTTTTTTGAACTGGATGATGTAAAACGTGATCTTATTATGGTGTTTGCAGATTTGGTTACTTTTTTGCAAGTGCACACGGCAAGCTCACTAGATCCAAAGAAACTCTCTGATGCACAAACCGATGCTGATATCTCGACTATGGTCAATAAAAGCGGCACGGTTTATACCTTTGTATCTTTGGATATTGTCTTGTTATTTATCATGACCAATCATCTTTATAGTATTCTCAATATGACGCATTATCTTTATCAAAATGGTAATTTAGTCTATCCAACCTTGTATGCGCATATCGACCATTTAAACGAATATATCACATCAATCGCTATTCCACTTTTAGAGTAAAAGCAAGAACAAAATTTACAAGAGCGTTCTGAGTCCTTTCGTAATGCCACTTCACATTTGGTCAGTGTGCTTAAGGAAAGTCAAAATATCCATATGCAGAAGATGTCGACCATGCTAAGTCGCATAGGAGATAAACAGGTTAATGAAGTTTCTTATATGAATGCCGCCCCTACCGCAGGAATTGCCAGTTTCTTGGCAAAGAAATCCTACAGCAATATCGCTTCAAGTATGGGTAATGTCAAAGCATTTGTGACTGATGTTGCTGAGCAAAAAGGACATTATGACCAGATGCAAAAAGTGATTGCGCAAAATAAGGCAGCCATTGAAGCATCGAAGCAAATGATAAAAGAGAAGCCTAATGATAAGACGCTCAAAGTCTTTGGCGGTAATTTTGGTCATACGATGTTAGGTGGTGCTGACTTAGGTGGCAAGTTTAAAAAAGCCATTCCACCCTTTGAGGTGGCACGTTTGTCACAGTCATATTTCCAAAGTGTTTTGTACAAAGTGGAAACTTCAGCACCAACGGCCATGCTTAAACATATACACGAATCGATGCCGTTGATGAATTATTATTTTGATCTAGTGCGCCCCATTTTACGTCTAATGTTTAGCTATAATGATATTTCACTTAATAGCAGTATGCTAAATACCTTTATTGGTAGCTTATACCTTAAGATGTTTACCTATTATGATGCTTTTTTTACCGAGGTTAAGGGCAAAACCGCTGTTGATGAAAAACTCAATGGTTTAATGGGTAAAGACTATGTCAATACTGCAGTGAGTATTACTTTGGAAAAAGTAGCAGAATCAGATCCTGTAAAACATAAAATTGTTGCTATTAGTTATTCAGATATAAGTATCACAACAGAGAAAGAGATTGCTCAATTATTATTTGGCAGCACACAGCAAAAAATGCCTGAGATGGCATATCTTGAGTGCTCTGGAAAAGTTGTCTTAAAATTAAAACTAAACGAATTATTTGATGAGCTGCAAGATCCAGAACAAATCCCAATTGTTCAGGCGTGGGTCGATAAGGTATTGATGATCAAAGCGATTGCTGCCAAACAGGGTGCACCTTTAATGCAGGCAGCAATTGAGGTTTCTGAAGACGCCGATGCCAAGGGCTTTGGTGATGATGTGGCTGCTATTTTAAAGAGAGAGAAGTGTGAAGAAGTGTATAAGCATTTTGCTGAAAATGCGGATGATTTAGAAAAAGTCATTGCCAGTTGCTTTCCACTTGAAATGCCTATGTTACAATTTCTGTTTAGAAAACGCAGTGCAGTCAGTCAGTCATCACTAGCCATCAGTGGTGTCACACCTTTTTATTTATTGCTGGATTATAGCTATAGCATGGTTGTGCACTCCTTCGTTGTACACTACGCGCGTGAATCAATGGATAAGGCAAATCAGGCGATTAAAAAGCATCTTTATGTAAAGGATGAGGAAAAGGCAAAAGATACAAACATTGAAAAACGTTTAGAAAAATTAATTCAAGAGTACTTAAAGCGTTATCAAAAATGCTTTTCACAAAAAGAGCTTGATGAAATATTAGAAGGTAATCCTGTTAATCAGGTCATAAAGGCCATTGCCGCTTCAGCAAAAGATGCCTTACTGCCAACCATGGCATTGATACTCGCAACCATGATGTCATTATTTGAGCGTTTGGTTTTACTTGATATCGGTAAACGCTCAGCAAGTAGTATGATTAAACAATATGGCAGCATGATTTTTCATAATGAAGCGTTTAGAGGCAGTTTGAAAAAGCTTTATGAAGATGAGCGAAGTATCGCGCAAGTATTAGAAGCTATTACTTATCAGCTGTTACCTGAGCTTGAACAGTATGCTGATACGGTCAATAGTCATTATTGGCTAAGTGGATTAAAGAAAATCTATAACAGTGTGCGCCCGCAAATGATGACTTTATCGGATTCACTATATAAACATGGGCAGATGGCAGTTGATTATTTGGATAAAGCCAGTGTTTACCTTAAAGATGGGCAAAAAGTTGAGATTAAGCAAAAAGCCTATTTAACTTTGCTTAGCAATATCCATGAATTCTTAAAGCAGCAAGTGCAAACAGTGCCTTATAACGCCAAAGGTGAAAAATTTGAATATGATACATTTGTACAATCAGCGATTATAAAAAGAGATCAAATCACAGAGGATGTTGATAAACAGAAACGTGCCTTACTTGATAAGGTATCGGAATATTCAAAATCCAAAGCGTATCCATTAGAAACGAAAATGTTCTTTTACAGCATGTTAAGAGGTGGTGGCTGGAGCTTGTTTAGCACGCACCCCATTCCATCGGATGAGTTTTTGTTATCAAGTGTTGATAGTGAGCTTTTAATGTATTCCTTTTTGGATGATAAGTATCAGAAAATACTTTCAGAGTCAAAAATCACATATGACGTACCACGAGAAATGTTTGCGGATTTGAATAACCAAATTATTAAAGGTTATCAGCTCAATAATGTGATGGACTGGTGTTTACTGGAAGCAGTTCACCATGGACGAAGGGGGCGAACTGAAGTCAGTGATTTTGAAAAATCAATCATTTGGCTACAATTTCTACCAGAGGACAAGAACCCGCTGCGCGTGTCGCTTTTAAAGCAAATTGAGATTATTCAACAGTTGTTTTTAAGCTTTAAACATTATGATAAGACTCAGAAAAAAACAATTACGGCGGCACTTCTTTATGCAATTTTGCAGAATGATGAGCTTTATAAAAACATTCAGCCATTAGCCGGTGTGCAGTTAGATACGGATTCGGATGCGCAGTATAATCTTATCTTTGACAAGGTTATGGGTGCCTTTGAATATGATCAAGCAAGCATGCCTGCAACAATGTATTTCATTGTATGCACATTGTATTCATTGATTAGTTTTGAGGTTGAAGGTTCTAGCTTCAGATCAGATTTCTTAAAATTAATTCAAGCCAATAAAGCTTGGTTAACGGAGGATGAACAAGCTTCATTGATGTATGTATCACAAGATTGTGATTTTTCAATGCTAGTTTTTATTAGCCAACAAATTGAGTTTAGTATTGCCTCTATTCAGAAGGTTATTCATCAGGCTTTTGATGATTTTAAAATGCTTTTTAAAAATGAAAAACTTAAACAGTCATTGGCTGAAAACATTAAAAAAGTGGCTCAAGGGAGTGTTAAGCGATTAAAAGGTCATTTGTATGATAGCTCGTTATATCTTCAGTCAAGACGTGTGTTTTGCATACTAAAAGCACAAGGTGCGACCACAGAAAAATCTAAATCAGGAGAGATGGGGACAAAACGGCATGCTAGTTTTTTTGAATTTGTTAAGAAAGATGCCATGTCTAAATTAACAGCTCCTCAATTTGTAACGGCTGGAAATTTCAACTGGTCAACAGAACGTTTCTTAAAAGAAGACTATGTTCCAATGTCACGAATAAAAGTAAGTGATATTATGAAGTGCAACTTTGTGAATCCTCAAGATAGCAGAAGTATAATAAGTGATCGCTATGATATTGCATTTAGCATGTTGTCATATCCTGCAGTATACGCATTAATCAAGCGAGAGGTGAATAAGCTTTTAGCGCTAATAGATCCACAAAAACCAATAGTGAAGACTTTGCCTGTTCATACAAGTGCTATTACCTTGGCAGTTACTATTGTTATGATGTCCTATGTTGCTAAGAGCTCTTATGTTTTTGATACAATTACTGAAGTAGATGCTGATACATTAAGTCAGAAAATCTTAACATTAAAAGGTTTTCTACCCCAAGACTTTTGTATTCTTTATACTGAGTATGAGGAGATTTATTTACGCTTTATTGAATGTACGCATGAAGATGATACATTGGTGAAGTTTCAAGACTCAGATACGATGACAAAAGATAAAGAAGCGCATCTACGAGCAATGCAGCGATTGATGGATGATGGGTGTTTTACGATGCTTAAAAATAAAGGAGAAGATGTATTTTCTGAAAATGGAAAATATGGAAATTGTTATGATAGTCCAGTGACTGGGATGGGAAAAAACTCTAATTGGAAAAAAGAATGGGAGTTAGTTGATCTATATGACGAACAAGCATTAATCCGTTTATATGATGACTCCGATTGGATGTTAAAAGCAGATCCACAGCTACGCATTAAGAAACTGCAAGCGTATGTCGCAGATTTTGAAAAAGCATTAAAGCAGTAGACTAATAGCAGAAAAAATAGACAAAAAGGAGTTTGAGCATGGGCTTAATTAGCGGTGCAGTACAATTAGCGACATTAGCCTCAAATGCAGGTAAGGTGATCGATGGCTACAATGAGGTGCAAAAGCGTTTAAGTGCCAGTGAGGATATTGAAACCCAACTGGCGGTTGCTGATTATGATACGGTGGTGATTGTTGCAAAGCCGGCGCAAGCGCAAGCTTATCGTGATTTCTTTAATGATAAAAAACTAGCACTTAAGAATATGGTCAGCTCTGGCTATAACGAGCGCGCTTTCGATGTCGCCGTTAAAATGGGCGCGCAAGTTAGTAAAGAGCAGTTTGACAAAGTACAGGAAAAAACCTCCTTTTGGCAAAAGACAAAAATTCGTTTTGCAGATTGGTTCCAAGGCAAAAATGCTTATATTACCGATTGCTTAAATCCACGGATGTTAAAAAATGTGCTGACATTTAATTATGAAAACCTAGAAAGTGATAACTTAAAGCTGATTGCCAAAGTGCTAGAGTCCCTCTATCACGAATATGTTTCTTATTATGAATGGTTGGCAATGAATGAGGATGCCAAAAAAGTCACACAAGAAGATGATGAGAAACTGTATGCTGGATGCTACTACTCCGAGCAGAAAAAGCTGTGGATCATCCATGATGAGAACTTATGGAAAACAGCGGTAATTGTGACACACTTGGTTAAGATCTTAACCTGTCCAAATGTACAGTGTCATAATGACAAAACGCTTGTTTCAGGCAGCTTTGGTATTGCTAGTATTGTGCCTATTGCGCTTTATCATATGCATTTCTTAAATGAGTTTTTACAAAAAGAGTATCGACGTCCTGAGCATGATCAAGAGATTAAAGATAAACGCCAAAAGCTTGCAAATGATGCCAAAGCGGTTGTTGAAAAGCTTTCAAAGACAACATCCAAAGGCACCTTGGTCAAAAAAATGGCGGATTATGCCAGCAATCGTGAAGCCTCGGCAATTACTGATACCGAGGTGGCAAACTTACTAAATATTAAAGCACTACAACTTATTAGTGATAGCTTAAAAAAGTCTCAGCAAGCTTCAAAAAGTGGGGTTTTGGGCAGCTTTAAAGAAAGTGAAGCCGTGGTTGAGTTTCAAACACAGTTTGATGAAGTATCTAAGGATTTGGTTCAGGCACAGAAAGCACATGCTGAATCCGTCAAAGCGATTCACGATTTGCAGAAGTCAGCGCAACAGTGTGATGTGTTTGTCGATAGTGCATCACTGGGTAATTTGTTTGGTATTTTAAAGAATAAGCGCCAGACGGTGATATCAAGCTATTTTAAGTTACATGATTTTCAAGGGCATTTACGTGTTTTCCAAGACTATATTGTTGCGGTTGAAAGCTTTGCACAAAAGAGCTTGCCCAGTGATCAAGTGTCATTAATGCTTGCTGATAAATCACTTGAATATCTTGTCAAAAATCTGCCATTTCAATTATCAACGATTATTTTCCCAAGTTATCCTGTGATTGATAATGGCATCTTTATTACCACCTGCAAAGAAAAATACTTTCAACAAATGACCTCATCAAGCTTTGAGTTTTTAATGGTTGAAGAGGATAAGTTAACAACCGCGGATGTGGATAAATTAGATCAAGTAACTGATGCGTTAAAATTAGTAACAATTGAATATGTAGCGCAAAAAAATACTCTGACATTAACTCATAATCAAACTGCTAAAATTCCCCAAGTTAAAGAGCTGGTGATAAATTACCAGTTAGATCAAAAAGAGGAAATTAAAGGCAAGAAAACACTCAATGAATTGTTGGGCTGCTTTGCGCCTGAAAGTAAAGATCTATTTGCACAATTTATCCAAGCACGGCATGAGGCTTTAGAAGGATTAAAAGGCTTTCTAAAAGAAATTGAAGCGGCATTTTTAACAAAAGAAAAAGTCATTAGTGTTGATGCGAGCCAGAACTATCGTGAGGCATGCTATGGACAGATGACGGCATTTATTAATGAGTTTGTATTTGGCATTAATCAGTCACATATCAAGCAAGTGTCTGAATTAACGATGCAGATGTTTTCAGCCTCTTATCCAGAACAGATGCCTTTTTTACAGCACATGTTTAGAACGCGCATGGGCTTACTAAACGAGTTTGCTAAGTTTAGTAGCTATGACATGGTGGTGCATTGGCAATTAGCACACAGTATGCTGTATTTCTCAACCCAAGAGTTATATGGTAAAGGGGCGATTGAACGCGGTGAAATTGCACAAGAAGATCTTAAAGCAAAACTATTTGATTATTTTCAAGGTAAGACACCTAATGTTGGTGAGGCGGATTTGTTTTTGGATCAAAAAACTGCATTGATTGAACAGATTGCTAGTTTAAGAGCAAGTGAGACAGACTTTCGTTTTCTGATTTCGCTATGTGTTGCAGCTTTAATGGTTGAATATGATCATTTGGTTCAGCTTTATTTAGTGCAGCAAGCGCTAAGACAGCTTGTTGGGCTTTATGGTGAAGAGTTTATTAGAACAGGTAGTTTTCAGCAGATTATTGCCAACTTCACTAAAGTATTGTCTGAAGTTTATAAGAAGTTTGAGGATAGTTCGCGTGCATTAACCAAAAGTATCGATGCATGGAAAGAGGCTTTGCAAAAAGATGCAACGCGTGTCAAGGTGCATGGTAATAGCTACCAAGCAGCTCGTAAAATTAGCAAATTAAGAGAGCGCTTAGATGTTTATAAGGAGTTGGTGACCAAAACCAATGAGCAGGTGAAAGCTATTGAAGGTGCGCAGGAATGGGCAAAAGCCCCAGGCTATACTGGTTTCTGCCAAGCCTTTGTTGAGGATAGTAAGGCTCAAATCTATGCGCCACAATTAGAAGAGAATCTAGATACATTTTATGATGCGAATGTGATCAAAGCCGCCAGTACTTTGAAAGATAAGCGCTACAAAGATTTCCAAGATTCAATGCACGCCTATTTAGAACAAGGTGCCAAGATCTTAAAAGATTTGCGCCTTGATAATCAACAGCCAAAGCTTGTCAGTATGGTTGTTGAGGATCAATTAACGGAAATTGCACTAGGGCAGAAACTGGGCAGCAGACCTTATAACTTTACTGCTGTGGCACAAGATGTTGCTGCAGCTCAGGACATTCCAAGTCAAATCATGAATGGATTCAACGCTGAGAGTAAAGCGTATATTTATATGCAACTGGTATTATCTAGCAGTAGCTCAACCTTGAAAAATAACGTGAATATACGTCAGTTAGTATCTTTTGTCATTAATACCGAAGACATGGTGAATCTCTATGGTTTATTTAGTCAACTCAATGAGCTAATGCTTAAGATGTATGCTCATGGTATTGGTGATAAGCCGATTTATCAGGGTGATAGCAAAGATAAAGTGCTATCAGCGCGAATGAAGGCTACCTTAGGGGAAGGAACAGCGCAAAGCCGCTATGCCCAGTTATGTAATACCGAGTCAAATGTTTCTTTGAGTGAGTTTATCGCTAAATATTTAGACCTTATCTCTGTGAGTGAATTTAAAAACCAAGAGAAAGAAAGGTTATTAAATGATGACAGTGTTAGCTTTTACACGGTTGCGGCTGAAATTATGCATGCTTTATTGCAAGCCTATGTCAAGGTTGCGATCAATATTGAATATGCAAAACGCAGCAGAAACTTCAGTGGCAGTGAGCAAAACCAACTAAGCGTCTGGGCAGATGATGTGATGACTAAATTACAGATCAAGCGTTTTGATGATAATGGTGATGTGCGTTATCAAGGGTTCTCGCCAGTGTATAAAGTGGATGATCTAAAAGTAAGCTTATTATTAAAGGCAATGCTATCAAATACCAGTGAGCGCCAAAAGGAAGCCGTTGGCAGTCTAAGCACACAGCGCACAACAATACAATTAGCCGTAGAAGAGCAGCTAAAAAACACACAAGCACAATTTTTAGCACATATTTATAATTTAACAGGTTCAGCGGCAGGCAGAAAAGATCGTCAGTATAATGCGCTTATCACGAGGAAAACCACACGCAGTGGTCAACGTAAAACGCCGGTTTATATGAATATTCTTACGAGTATGGAGTCTAATACAAGCTTGCGTGCACTATCAAACTACACATTTAAGTCAAGTCATCATATGCTTGATAAGCAGACTTTTACTCAAGATAGTATTGTTGAAATTGAAAAGTATAGACTGCTCAAAGGGGTGATGATTGATCCGAAATCGCAGCGAGAAATCGCCTTTCAAAGCTTTGGTGGTTTTGATCAAGATGTCATGGAGTATTTGTCACAGCCTAAATCAAGTATTGACGAGCCTGCCTATGCCAATAAGAAAAACACATGGTTGGCAGTCAGAGGTGTATTTGATGAAGGAAAAAAACAGGCATTACTTGCGCAAGCATATTTGATTCTTGATGAACCTGCTAAGTTACAAAGTTTAATTGATGCGTATCAGACAAGTGGTCAATTTGATTTGGTGTTGTTAGATGGCTCTGCAGTGACTTCCGTTACTGATGCGAGCAAAAAAGATCCTAATAGCCATGAATTTTATCCCAAACGTCAATTTAAACAATCAGTGGCAATATAAGGAAGAAGTATGGGTGCGGCAACAATAGATGAAAGCACAGTGCTTGATGATGAGAGTAAAAGTACAGTAGAACAAGGGCAAAAGACATCTGAAACGAAAGATATTAATGTGCAATTGGCAGACATCTTAGCCGAAGTTTTGCCGAATTTAAGCTTAAGTTCAGAGCGTTTTTCCTATATCTCACATGCGTTACTGGATGTATTAACCATTGCTGTGATTGATGAGTTAAACGATCAGAGTATTGATAAATTAAAGCTATTGCATCAAAAGATTCTAGGCTTAATCAAAGCCAAACAAAAACCTGGGTTTCGTCAAAGTATTGCTTATGCCCGTGTGCTTGATTTATTATCTGCCGGTGTGCTATCACGCTATGTGATACGCCCTTTTAAGGTGTATTTTGAAAAATTGACTTTTATTAATCTATTGGATGAGATCCTAGAGACAAATTTTCAAAATACATCGAACATGCTTGAGAATGCACGTTTAATGTTGGATGAGCTTGAGACTTTATTGGTTGAAGAAGTGCTATTGCAACTTGATGGTGTGGATATTTTTAAATTTAAGCAGGTGGTGAATAAACTATCACGCTTTTTCGCACTTAGCATTGTCAGTAAAAACGAGTCACGCAAATTGTTCGCACTTCTACAAACCAAGATTCGTCCAGTGATTGGATATGACCCGTTTATCGTTGAGCAAGTTATCACGATTGAGCTTAATCCATTAGATGAAAACCTAGCAACAAAGCCATTAACATTAGTCAGTAACAAGTATCAAAATCAAACAGAAAAGTCACAGTTTAAAGGTTTGATGTTGGCTAATTATCATATTACCGAGCTGGATCTTGAGCTTAAACGCTATGGTTTTGATGGTATGCTTAAGTTTCAAATTTCATATGATGATGGCGTGCATCCAGATTATGCATTTTTGTATCAGAATGTTCCGTTATCAATGGCGATTACATTAGAGAATACCTATGTTTTTGACGATCCTGATAAGAAAAACACCAAGTATCAGACTAAGCTGCAATTACAAGCAATTGCTTCTATGACAAATGATGAACATTTGCATTTTGCCGATCCTTTGGTTGAACAAAATATTGATAAGCAAACGAGTAAAATTGCCTCGATGCTGCCGTTTTTCAGCTTGAAATTTAGCGATCCTCTAAAGGCATTCTGGTCACAACATCAACCTATTTATGTTGATTTTGATAAATCATATATCGATGTGTTTAATGACAATAATTTCTTCCAAAGTTGGGTGCAGATTGATGCAGCCAAATGCAAAAAACTTGCAACCAAGCAAAAACAAATAATGGTATCCGCTTACGCACGTAGTTTCTATGATTATTTTATCGAGGCTTTGGATCATTACAGTGTTTATTTGGTGTATGACTATAGCAAACTCACAAAGGGCAAAAGCAGCTATGTTTTATATGATGCACTAACCAGTGACTGGCAAAAAAAGCCAGAGGGCAAGGGCACATTAACCTCAAAAGATTTATTTCAAATCGATCATGCACACTGCCAAGTACAGCCACTATGGTCAAAAATACAGAATATGATGAATCTAGCTGATATGAATACGGATAGAAAATCCTTGGCAAAAATTTATAATGAAAAACAGCCATTAATCAAAAGTTTTACACTTGATCGTGTTCAATTCGTTGAGGATCCGAAGATCTACACCAATGCCGAGCAAAAGATTACAAATGATTTGCAAAGCATGTTGGCTTGTGTGGCTAAATTTCATGTGAATTTGCGTGAGCTTATGCCTTTTTTCCCGATAACACCAGGTTATGACTTGATCGCTTTGGATAAAACACAATGGCAAAACACCTTTGTCGGGCAAAGCACAGCAGTGATCTTAAGCATCCAACGTTTTCAATTTGTGCAGAATAGGGCAACGATCGAGTTTGTAAAGCGTAAATTAACCGAGCAAAATTATGAATCAGAAACGGACAAGGATCGCTATGAGAAGATCACGATGATTGGCTCATCTGCGGGCATTACTCATTTTGTGCAGCTTCAAAGTCAATGGTTGGATCAAAGTGCTAAGGCAAATGATTTACCTCAATATCAATCGTTTGTGACATTTCAAGCACAAGGGGTGATCACAATTGGTAAAGATGTTGATGATAGTGTCAAATATGCTTATAAGCTTTATAAAGGCCAGTCTGAAACTGAAAGCTCGTTTGCTGACGATCAAGGTACGAAACTCACTGATTATGTCTATGCCAAGCAAAGCGAGAACTTATTAAGCTATGCGTGTAATTTGCCAAAATCTCTTTATAAAGATCCGAGTAAATCTGCACCACTGTATGTACCAGTAGCAGGCTTTAGCGTTACAGCAAATACATTTAATCTATTACGAAATGGTGATGTTGTGTTATTGCAGTTTAACTCGGCAGAAACCGTCAAAATTAAATCCGTTAAACTAAATACAGCAACGATTGAAGATAAAGCATCACAAAAAATAGCACAGCAAACACTCTATGGTGCACAACAAGAATGTGCACTTAGTTATACCCAAGACGCGAATGATCAACAATTTAACTTAAAACAATCAACAAAAAATGGCGAGGGGACTAACGCCTTAGCATTTAGTGATAAACAGGGGATTATATTAAGCTTTAGTGATGAAAAGGAGTCAAAATGAGTCTATTAACCAGTAAATATGCCGTTATGCTTTTTGGCACAATGGGTGTGGCTGCTTTTTTGGTCTTTATTGTTTGGTTGATCAAGACCTTAAAGACTGAAAAAAGCAAGGCAACGTCAATGTTTGGTCGCTTGAAAAAAGCAGCACCGAAAGCCAAGAAAAATAAAAACCCATATGCAGACGCTCAGCTAAATATTCAAAAGCAGGCAAAGCATTCATTTTGGCCATCCTTTTTATGTGTTTATGAAGGCAATATGGAGCATGCCTTGACGTATCTTGGTGGTTTGATTGATTTAGATGCCTTTGAGATTACTATTATTGATGCGAATCAATCGATCATCGTTGGGCATGGCAAGGTGATTGTTGTGATTACCTTAGAAAGTACCAAGCAATTAAATGTCCCGTTGTTTAATGGTTTTTTGAATAAGCTTTATCATCGTGGTGCAATTCAATTACCTGTCGTGCTGCTAAAGGCGACAAGTAATGACTTTATCTCTAGTCAGTTTGCGATGTTTCAAAAGTTTATGGCACAAATGCCATTATTCTCACATGGGAATTATCAGATACATTTATCGGTTGCCGATTTTGCGCTGGATGAAGAAATAGAAGCACTTTTTGATTTGTTGAAACATGACACTAAGATAAGCTTTGAAGCGCCAAGCTCTGCTGAGGAGATTAAAACAACCTTGGATGACGAATTTGCCATTATCCGTCATCGAATTTCAGTGAAGTTGAGTGATTTAAATAATCATACGGCTGAAGTTCAGCGTGCGCTAACGGCAGCTTATCAAATTGAGCGTGCGACTTTGCCAGCAATACAATTAGTCTCTGAGTTAACGCAAGGCGCTTATGGCCAAGTGCCTGCCAAAGCGATTCATCTTGATTTTGGTATACATGCTAGAAACTATCACAGTACGTTCTTTGATTTTGGCTCCAAAGCGTATAAAAATGCATTAAAACCAAGGCATGTATTAGTACCTGCGGCAGTATTTATTTCGGCATTCTTTAGTACGGTGTTTGCCTATAATGCCTATCAACAATATGAGTTTAGTGAATTTATTCAATTGAAGCGTCCTTTTGTGCCATTAGATACAATGGAAACAGAGGCAGCCGCTAAGACTTATGAGCAATGGGTGAGCTATTATCGCAGTCAATTATTATTGCCTTTTTTATATAATGCGCATGGTAATAAAACACTAAACCGCTTATATGCTAATTATTTGTATGAAAACGTACTATTACCGAAAATATATCAAACAGAAGACTATCTACATAAGGCAATTTATCTATCACTTATTGCCAGTACTAATTCAAGTAAAGTTGCAGATGTATTAAAAGATAATTTATCTCTTATTTCTTTGATTACTGGATTGTCTTCTGAGCAGTTAGGCATTGTTTATCGTTATGGCAGTAACAACAGCAAACTGGTTTCACATATTCCGAGCAATCTGTATAACGCAGAATCTGATGACTCTAAAATCATAAATTCAGCAAGCACTATTGGTTCAGGTAAGATGTTGAGCACTTTTTTTGATGGTGATTACTTTCATGCGACGAATGATCAGTTAAAAGAGTATATCAGTCGCAATGTGATTACTCATCAAGAGGTGTGTTTATTACAGCAAGTTGTGCCAGATATGTTAACTAACGATGTGCTTAATAATAATTCAGGCGTTAGCAAGTTCTTGGCAAAATTAGGCAGCGCTTTACCGCAGGATCAGTCTTATTGTAACGGCAGCACGGCATTGATTGATCTGCAAAACCTTATTCCAGCTACGCAAAATAATATCACAAGCTTTGCAGATATTGTTGAGCAAATGTTTCACTATAACGATAAAGTGAATGCCTTCTTTAGTAAGCGTTCAGTCGATCAATCAAAAGAGCAGGTGTGGAAGCGCATTTTATTGAGTGCTGAGCTTAACTCTATTTTGGTCAGTGTGCTTAATCGCAATCAAAATACAATCAGTTTGCTCGATGACAATGATTACTATAAATACACTTTCAAAACGGTCTTCTCGCGTAACGTAACCGCCGTGTCATTAGTCTATTCAAAAAACACGTTGATCAACTCGGTATTACCGCTATTAAAGCGCTATGAGAGTTTGGTGAAATTACTGCAGCAATACAATATCAACTATGGCGCATTTGATCGTTTGGAAAAGGGGGCATTAACACATTATGCCAGTCAATACGTGCAGATGTTGAATCAAGTATTGGAAAATTCTTTGCCAACCAAGGTGTCGATTGATAACTTGCAGATGTTTTTGATTGATATTACTTCGGATAATACGCCATTTAGCAATATGCTTGATTATATCAAGACCAATACAAGCTTTGGGAAAGGGGAAACGCTGCCTGCTGAGCTGCAAATTATCCCAAATAATTTCGCACGATTAAATGAGTTTGTAGCGTCTCCAAAATATCAAGATTATAAGCAAGTATTGTCATCCATTAGTAATAATCTCTATCAACGTAATCGTGAAAATTACACTCGTTTATATGAAGAGATCAATTCAACCAAAGAAGATTCATTATTAGCTAAGCTCAATGGTTTAATCGACGCCTTAGGTGTGCCAAATAATGAGGCATATCAATTACTTAAAGTGCCCGAGAGTATCATTCGCTTGAGTGTTGCGCAGTATCTTATTACTGATTTGAAACAGCAATGGGATCTTGATATTGTGCCAAAAATTGCACTTGTAAAAAGTAAATTCCCATTGGATTTAGGCTCCAGTAGTATTATTAGCTCAGATGCATTAAATGACATGTTTGGACCTAAAGGTACTGTTTATAATGAGATGTATTCACTACTTAAAGGCTTTATTCATTTAGATGCGATTAGTGGCATTTGGCAAGTTGATAATAATTTAACCCAAGAGCAGCAAAAAACGCTTGTGAGCTATATTGATTCATTTAATTACTTCTATCGTTTGCAAAGTGATTTATGGACAACAGATGGCAAGCCGCGAGCGGTGGATATGTTTGTAGCAGCAACACCTTTTAAACAGGTTTCCCTAGATGGCATTAGCAAAATGGTGCTGTCATTTATGCAAATTGGTAGCAAGGATCGTGTATTGGGCTTAGATACCTATGACCAAAGCAATCACCCGGTTGTTTATGATTGGCAACTGCAACCAACCGTATCCATTGGCTGGTTAAGTAACAGCAATGTAACTTATCAAAAAACCTATCAGGGTGAGTGGGCAGTCTTTAAGATGTTGGCGGATGCTAATTGCAATAGTGATTGGTTGTGCAGCTGGAAGATTAGTAGTGATAACAGTAAGGTAGCCCCATTTGTCGTGAGCTTTCAGTTAAAGTCAGACATTTTGCAACTGGTTAAGTATCAACAAGACAATAATGCGGATAATTTTCAGGCGTAGATTATGATTTATAAACACCCCACCTCGCAAGCTCGGCACCCCTCTTGAGAAGAGGGGAATACGGCAATGCCCCTTGTTATTCCCTTCTTCTTAAGCATAGGTTTATAGGGATCTTTTTGTAAGTGGGTTTTAAAATGGTTGAGTTAAAGATAAGATGAATAAAATCACA
>NZ_JBXTEF010000039.1:0-27013 GCF_057495195.1 Cysteiniphilum sp.
TTTGGAAGGCTATGTGCAGCATTTGAGTTGCTGGCACAAAAATACTGTGCATAATTTAAACCTTGATTCACATTTGATATTCGAGTTAATTAGATTTAAACATAGTGTTTGAGGTAGGTCACATGTATGGGAGGCTTGAAAGTCAAGAAAGAGGTTATGGTCTTTGATTTGGCATTGAGAAAGCTCAAAACTATGCAGTTCTTGATTGTTTAAGGATCTCATCTCACAATTTTCTAACCCATCACTAAAATGAAAACGTTGAGAAAAATCGATATGTTTAGGAAAGTTAGAGCTATTAGCTTTAATTTTACAAAGGTATATAAAAGGCGTATGGCGAAAAAACCAAGGGTATTGTTTGATATAGTAAGCATTTCGCTCCAGAGCAACCTGTTGTTCAAAATTTTGAGATAAGGTCTTAAAATGACTGGCTAAAAGATCTTGTAAAGATTCGACTAAATGTTTTGCTTGATCCTTAGAATCAAGTTTATCAATGCCTTTTTCGCTATGCTTCATCGGTGTCTCCTAAGATATCTCTACATAAGCTTGAGCCAGATCAAGATAAAGGTATAAAATACAATCATCAAATGTTGGATTGATTTCGACCCATAAGCTTTTCTCATTAATGGAGTGTTGCCATTCATTATGATCAAGTTCAAGTTTGAATACCTGACAAACGCTCAAATCAATTTGTTGTTCATTAAGTGATCCCTTGTAATGAGTTAGTGTAATGCCCGAAACAGCAAGGTTTTTCATGTGAATAAGTCGAGATTTGCTTGCAAGATAAAGGTCATCTTGCACGAGTGTTTTTGATAGATCTTTTCGTTTGATAATTAAAAAGACATCACGTGCAAGCTGAGCACGTTCATCAAGTGCGAATTGATATGTGTTAGCTAAATTTGTTAATTCACTGTTGATAAATGATTTATGATTTAGCTTGAGTGAGAAAATTTCAGCAATGGCATCAAATAAATTTTGGAAGCTCATATAATAGTCATTAAAATCTAAATACAGTTTTTTTGGTTTTTCGATGCCTTTAATAAAAGAAATCTGTACATAGAGACGATAAAATTGCTCGTAAATATCACAGATACGTATTCTCATTTGTCCCAACTGTAATTTTTGGAGCTCATAACTTAAATAAAAACAGGTCTGCTTAATAAAGTTAAGCATTGTAATTGTCGTGCTTTCAGTGATTGCAAGAGCAGATAACTCTTTGCTAATAAAGTTTTGAACACTCTCTAAAAGCTTTTGCATGGCGTAACGTGTTGGGCTCATAAATAGATTATCTAAATAAAAAACGGGAGGAATATAATTTTGTTGAATTTCCCATTTTAAACTATTGGGGTTGTACCTGAAATGAGCTAGTTTGATACCCAGACATTCATTATGTGTCGGTTTTATATCAAGCAGTAGCTGATAGCCGTTGATTTCTAACTGTTCAGTATCATGCAATAGACTTTGTTGTTTTGTTAGATGTAAATATAAACTAATATTTTCTTCTTTGGTATCGAGTAAACTTAAGTTATAGCTAAAACAATCAACTGGATTACATCGTTTCAAATTCTCGTGAGTAATCACCTCACCGGTTTTAGATAAAAGCGTTAAGTTATTAATAACAAAACGATTATAGGTAAGTGCGCTTTCATCATACTCCAAAGAGATAAAGATATCTTTTTCGATCAAATTAGTTGCCAATAAAGTATTGCAATTACTATTTGCTGTTTTGATCTGATCATCAATCGTAAATGCTTGTGCTGAAAGCACCATTCCGTTATGCCAGTGAATATTCATAATGTCGCCCTGTAGTGTTTAATAAGATAAATAATAGTCAACTACTTAAAGATTATTTACCGTTTGAGTACGGTAGGGCATGTGATTAGCTATAAATCAAAATATGCCCGTATTTATGCGGTAACGATGGGAATGAAAAACAAACATAATGCACTCAAGTCCAATGATAGGAGTAATATATGAGTGATCAAATTATCCAATTAGTAGAGTCAGCTAATTTAAATGTAACCGGTGACATTTCTGAACTAATTTCGTCGACAAAATTTAATGATGTTGTTCCCGTTGATAAGAAAAATGTCACAGAAGAGTCTGAGCTACAAGAATTTCTAACGGCTTTAACCTTAGTAATGTCAGATGATAAAAGCAGTTTTTTCTCCAAGGATGTTACGTCTCGGATTAAGCTAAAAATTGATGAGTTAGTGGATGCGCAAATTAATGAGATTATTCAAAATAAAGACTTCAAATATCTTGAGTCTATTTGGTTATCATTACGTGACATATTCCATGAAGCAGCTGATGAAAAAGATATTGAGATTTGTCTTTTGGAATTAACCAAAGAAGAGTTGCTAGATGATTTTGAGTTAAACAGTGCTGATTTTACTGGTTCAAATTTATTCAAACGTATTTATCGGGATGAATATGATCAATATGGTGGAGAGCCTTATGCGCTTAGTGTTGGCATGTTTGATATTCAAAATACGTATGATGACTTCTTTGTGCTATCTAATTTAGGCAAGATTGCAGGATCTGCACATACGCCTTTTATTAGCAATATTGGACCTGAGTTTTTTGGTTATAGTAGCTTTGAAGAGTTTGATGAGGTTAAGGATTTAGAAGGATTATTAGAAGGTTCTAAATTTAAAATGTGGAATCAATTTAGAAAAACAGAAGAATCTGCCTATGTCGGCATGACTTTTCCTCGATATTTAATTAGACGTCCTTATGATGATAGCTCAACTGAGCTATATGGATCAAGGAATCAATATTCGGTTAGTTTTTTCCGTGAAAAGCTGAATAACCCATTTGATCAAAAGTCTTATGTATGGGGTTTCTCATCTGGATTGTTGGCACGAAATATTATTACTTCATTCAAAAAAACAGGTTGGTGTCAGTATATTCGTGGTCCTTTGGGAGGCGGATTGATTGAAGATATTCCAACGTATCAATTTGAAATTGGCAATTATAAGCAAAAAACAGGGAGTGTTGAGTACTTTATATCAGACTCCCAAGAGTATGCTTTCTCTAAAGCAGGTCTTATCCCTTTTGTTGGAGATAAACGTGGCGAAGGTGGATGTTTCTTTAGCGTTCAATCAGCAAAGTTCGTTCCCGACAATCTGGAAAATTTAGATTTAATGGAAAGTATTCAAGCTAATTCTAACCTGTCATATACGCTTTCAGTATCTCGCGTTGCACATTATGTGAAATCAATGGTGAGAGACAGAATTGGTTCGAACTATGATCAGGAAAAAGTTCAAACCTTTTTGTCAGATTGGTTAAACGGCTTTGTAACGATAGCATCTAATCCAAGTGATGTGACGTTAGCCTATTTTCCGTTTAAAGAGGCAAGTGTCAAAGTTGAACCTCAACCAGGTAAACTTGGTTGGTATGGTTGTTCAATTGATCTTGTACCACATATTCAACTAGAAGGTATTGATGTTTCACTGCGTCTTGCAACCAAATTACCGATTGGTGAGGGAAGCGATGAAGCTGAGTCTGATAGTGAATAAGAATAATCAATAAAATAAGAAAAGGAGTCTATATATGTCAGTAATAAGTTCTCAAAATGTGCAAATATCAAATGGTCATGTTACGTTTAGCTCTGTACATAATGCGTGGATAAAAGGGCATACAGGAGATAGAGAGCTTGCGCATGCTGCGCGTTTTTATGCCAAAAGCTTTTCATTTGCAAGTACTGCTGCAGATGATAAGTTTGCTGCTCAAGATGGTGGTTCTGAATTGGGGACAACAGAAGATGCACCGATTCTAATCACGCAGGCAACATTTCCTCTTTATCCAAAGCAAACTGATGCACAAGTGTCTTTGTCTGGTTATATTACTTATAATCAGGGTCAAGCAATTTCAGATAAGCTTGATAATATGGGCAGCACACCTGTCATGGAGTTTGAAATTTCTGAGCTTAATGAGAATCAAATTATCTTAGATAATAAGGAAATGACATTTACTTATGGTGTTAAAGTTGATGATGCCATTAAGTTTAGAGTAGCTAAGGATAATATCCAGATTATTCCAGATGACAAAGGTAATCTTGCTGAAATACATATTACAGGCGGTAACTATTCAGAAGATGTGTCGTCAACTATACACGTACAAACAAGACAACCTAATAATATTCAATCTTTCAAGGTTGCCAACGCCTAGATAATTGTTATCAATGACGTAAACTTTGTTTAGTTGCATAAGTTGCTTTGCTAGGGGGATGCAGCTAAATATTTTCCTTTAAATTCTTGACGTACTCAGGAGAAAATCATGTCGTATAAGCAAAAAATTCCAAGCTCTAGAGTTAATATTACTTATGATATTGTCTCGGCAAATAATGAAAAAAAGAAAAAAGAATTACCACTTAAGATTCTTATTATGGGTGACTTCTCTCTTGGTGAGTCTAAGGAGATGAAAAAATCATATTATGATAGAACGGTATTAAATGGTAAGGGGGGCGTTAATGCGGTATTGTCAAAGCTAGATATTAGTAAAACGATTAGTGTCAATAATAGAATTACGCCACATCAAACAGATAAACTTGATATTGATCTACAACTTAAGAATATCAATGCCTTTAGTCCATTGTCTCTGGCAAATCAGATTCCTGCACTTAAAAAGTTGTTACGATTAAAAGAGATTGTTGCAAATTTTGAGACAACCTTTGATAACAATCGAGCGTTTCAAGAGAAAATTCGCGAGATGCTTGCTAATGCTGAGAATAAAGAAATAATTAAAAAATCCTTGGTTAATATTGAGGAATATAATGCCTTATTAAATGCCAATAAGCATGTGCCCAAAGTGCTAGAAGAAGCAGCTAATGTGGCTGATACAACGGCATTGATTGAGGGTGAAGAAAGTGCTGAAAATATAGAAGAACAACCAAAAGATAAAGAGTAACGCTCAACATTATCTCATTTTAAATTACATTTTGCCAAAAAGAAGCATATGGGGAATTTCTGATGGATCATCAAACATTATGGATGCTATGGCTTGATATTGTTCAACAAGCACAAGACATTAAAAAGTATGTTCATCCAGAGCTAGAAAAAGAAAAAGCTACTGATAATCTAACAATCTATCGCACGGTATTAGTAGAAAAAATAGAATGTTTTAAAAGTAATTTGGAACAGAAATATTCTGAGAGCATCCTATTTTATATTCTATTTCCATTGGTCAGTTTTTGTGATGAAAAAGTGAACTTATATTTATTTAATCATATGAGTTTATCCAAAGCGAGTTGGGAGTCATTGCAAACAGAGTTTTTTCAAAGACGAGATGGTGGAGAGCATTTCTTCAGAATGATTGATGCTATTTTGGCTAAAGAAGTCAAAGTTCCGATTGTTATTCCAATACAGATCAACTTGCTATTAAAAGAAGGTTTTAAGGGGAAATACCATCTTGCTAATCAATATAATATTACGCTGTATGAGAAGAAACTTGAAACGATGATTGAGAATGAATCTGGATGCGATGTTATTAATAAAGGCTATGAAAATGTGCTTGAGAGTTTGTCTATACATCAAACACTGCAGTCAACTAAATCGCGATGGTCTAAGCGATTTTTAACTAAATCACACTACATAAGTGCCGCACTTTTAGGTATTGCGGTTGTTTGTAGTAGTTACCTATTCTTAATACTGAGGTAAGGCTATGCTCGATAATACGAACACGTTACAGCGCAAGGTCTATTATGATGCATTATCACTAGTAGTAAAGCCGTTGAATGATCGTTTTGAGACACAAGGCGATGGTGTTGTTATTGCGCCCAAGTATATAGATCAATTAGTATTTAATCTTAAAACATATGGTTTTGAAGGTAAAATTAGTTTTACGTTATCCTCTAAAAACTCAATGAATGAAGATTTAAGTTTTCTTTTAAATAATAGAGGAATGTTTGCATTAGAGTTTATATTGCAGGTCAGAGATCATATACAGCTATCCAATGCGAATACACTGCCAATGCAGAGCAATACAATTAAACTTATGGCAGTTTTTGATCCATTATCAAAAAATCCAGGCACTTTATTGAGTTTATCTGAAATCAAGTTCAATCAGTTTCAAGACCAACAGCAATGTGAAGTATATGAGGCAAATCAAGTATTCAATTTTACATTTTCTGACCCTTTAGCTGCCATTGCCAAGAAAATTAAAACAATCAAGGTCTTTCAAGACAGCACTTATAAAGATGTTATAACCTCAATGTCTTCAGCATTCTCAAATCTCGTCAAGCTCGAAATTGATGATGCGCTGACTCAATTTACTCAAGATAAGCAACCCTATATATGTATTAATAGTATTGAGTTTGGATTGTATAACTCCTTGATAGAGTGGTTATATGATTACCAACTACAGCTTTATTTTAATTATGACAAGCAAGAATACTTTATCAGCAGTCAGGTCGAAACCTATGCTGGTCAGTATGAGGTTAGTAATGGCACTTTATCTACTCCCGATACACATAAACTAGATAAAGTGCTATTACTAAATACACAACAAGCACTAGGGAAGTGTAATATTGCAAATATCAGTTATCCGCTGCCGAAATCACAACTATCATCGATAGACAGGGGGTTGACTGATGACGTGTTTTCAAGAGTCGCTCCTAGTTATTACCAAATTCCAAATCAATATCAGCAATATGTTAATTATGTTGAGAAAAAGGAACAAAATGAAGACTCATCTGCTTACCTAATACAGTTAGAATTTGGCAATTTACCGACGCAGTTGCCACTTTACCCTGTTAGTGGATTCAGTTTCCCAGATGGTTTCTTTGACTCATATGCTAACGAGTTAAATGACAGTTATCGTATAACAGCAATTGCTTTTGAATTTAAGTTTCACCAAGATCTACAAGACTATCGTGCTTTTGACAGTCACAGTCGCCTAACAAATGAGATGATAGATCAGAAAATGCCGCTCAATATTGCAACTAAATTAACACTTATTTCTGATAAATCAACAGCAATAGACTTACCTGCATATCAAAAAACGACAGCATTTAAAGCGCAAGCATGTGTGATAAAAGACGATGCATCAACAGATGACATATATGCAACATCAGTTTATCAGGGCGCCACCAAAACTGCATCAGATATTTCACAGCAGCCATCGGATAATACGAGCTATCATCGATTCACACCTTATAGCGATGATCAAATGTCGTACCATATTGAGTTGCCGAGTTTATTACTTGCTGACGATGAGGCAAGTAACAGCTTTGCCGCAGTGGTAAAGCCTAATAATTTATTAAGCCAAGCTTATTTTCCTTTAAGAAATAATACACAAGTATGGGTTGATTTGCATCGTGAATACATAGAGATTTCAGGATCACTTATACACCATGTTAACTCAGACATATTTGCATCTGAAACATCGCAGGTGACGGGTATAAACTGGGGTAGTCAAAATGAAGCAACAATACGTTATGAAGTAGATAGCCAAGATAGTGCTCTATATATTGAGCAAAACAATGATAGTGGTAAAAAAACGCTACAAATCAACAAAGATGGCTTCACACTTAAATTGACAGATTAAGAGGTAATGCATATGAGTATTTTATTAACTTTTTTGAAAAATTATGGGTCATCAATTGCAATTGTTGCTGTTATTATTGTGCTGCTCCTTTTTTGGAGAAGGTATAAGAAATATATTAAAAAATTAGCTAATTTTATTGTCTCAATTTCAAAGGGTATATTTCGTTCATCAACAAAAAATCGCTATCTTAAAGGATTAAGGACCTGTCTTAGCAGATTACCTGCAAATGTTTATCCAGGGTTATCCAATAAACAACCTTATTTATTACTTAATTTTGCTCAGGATCAATTTGTAATTGATGAGACAGGGTTAGGAGAGCTAATTGCAGGAAATAAATCAAGTATTAATAAAGATTCTTGTTTTTATTTATCAAACAATTTTGTTATCCATGAGTTGCATGATTTAGATCAAGTTGATTTTGATGCATTAGAAGCATGTTGGTTGAAGATATCTCAAAAAACAAAGCGTATTCCTATTGTTGTCGTTCACGATAAGCTAGATGATCTAACACAGAAAAAAGCAATGCTTGTGGCATCTAGCTTAAATATTTTTGCTCAAAAATTAGAAATTCAACCGATTGTGAGCCTGTCATTTTCAATGCAGAATCTTGAGGGTTATGACGCGTATCAAAAGCTGTCAATGGTTAGTGAATACATTCCTATAAAAACGATTTCAGAAGAGAGAATTTCAGATGCTAATTTGATGGTTAAGGAATGGGCGAAGCTGCCACTTCAATACTTTGAGCAACATGAGACTGAGATTATCAAGGCGGTGGGTTATAATGTTCAAAAAGTCAGTGAAATCCATAACTTCTTACAAAAGGTGCTAACCTATCAAAATAGTGTCGAGCATTACTATGCTGCGATTATATCCAATTCACCACAGAGTATTCGCAATTTACTATTGTATATGCCGCGTCAAAAAACATCATATCAACAAAATATCTTCAGCTTTGTATTATCAGGTGATAAGAAGGGAATAAATATCAATTATCCTGCAGTTAGTGGCTATGGTGTTGGTGTTATTGGTGTTGTTTATTCTTCTGTGTTACTTGCAAATGCTATTGGGTTTCAAGCACAAGTAGATGATATTTCAAATAATATTAATTATGCTGATACGCCTTTAGATATCAGTCAACTCCAAGAAGCATATCGTGATCAGTTGGCATCAGACCCATCAGCATATGGGGTTAGCCTACTACCGCAATACTATATTGCTAAAGTACTAAATAGGGCGTATAGTCAAGAAATCTTATCCAAGGTGAAAGCACTTATTGCTAAAACACCAACCGAAACAACGCGAATTTTAATGTCTTATTTATTCGTGGCAAATCATGATGACGTTAGAAAAATCATTCAACAAAATAAATATGTTTGGCAAGAAATAACTGATTTAAATGCTAATGAAATTGATACGGTCTTAAATTATGCGGCTAACTTTGATGCTTCAGATTTAGGAAAAATTGTTAATAGTAATACCTCATTAACAGGTAGCGATAATTATACAGTGAAAATTAGCGATGCGTATTTCAAGTATTTATTATCTTCAAGTTCAGTGACGATTAATGATTGGCAGCGATTTATAGAGCAAGAATTTTTGCCTTTGGTCAAAGTTAATTTATTGACGTCATTATCACATACTGATAATTGGCTGACACATATGCTTTACCCTCAACAATCACATATTCCATCAATTAAAACACAGATTAGCAAATCAGATTACCAGCATTTAAACGATTTAATTCAAGTGAAGTCCTTTAAAAACTATTTGGATTTGCCAAGTACAATTGATTCCTTAAGTCAGGTTGTTTCCCTGCTCAATAAAACACAATTGATGGTTGGTGATCTTAAAAAACATATGGACTCACCATTACAACAAAAAATGGTTGAAAGTCTTTTAAAGGCGCGAGTTAACTCCATTAGTGCAATGGTCGTAAGTGCGAATAACTATGACATATTAAAGCAAACACAATCAGATAGTACATTAGTGAGCTTTCAAAACTATTCCATTCCTTTGATATATACTAAAGAAGGGTTAGACCAATATGTGGTAAAAATTATTGGTGACTATAAGAAGCTCAGTGCATCGCTTGGGAAACAAGCTAATATGAATGTGCTTGATACTTGGCAAAAGCAAGTTGTTGATCATTACACCAATCAATATATAGAAACGTATACTAACTTGATGTCTAATCTGCTAATGCAACAATCTAAAGGAGAGCCTCAATACTTAATAGGAATTAAAAACTATTTGACGCAGATAAGTTCTATCCAAGTTTGGCAGTTGATCTATTCATTTTATAACGAGAACACTAAAGAGGTGCTAATGAAAGATTATCCATTTACCAATGAAATTAGCAATCAATTCACTTCTTTAAATGCATTTTTGAGTAATCAGCAGTTAAGACAGCAATATGTTGATATCTTATCAGAGTTAGCTACCGAATTATCACAGCCGAATAATGCAATTGTAAAAATAACTAAAAATGAGCTAATTGAAGATGATAACTCGTATAGTAAAATGTTGTCATCAGTGCTGAAACAACAGAATATTCCACAATCGCTCATTGACAGTTTGCTATCTCCGGTACATATGGTCGTAAGGCATGGTGTTAAACTTATTGAGAAACAATCGGCACAAAAATGGCAAAAATTTACTACGGCATTGTCAACTCGATTTGCTAGGATGTATCCATTTTCTCCGACTGCAAAGATGACGGTGAATTTGAGGATGTTAAATGATCTGTTATTGGGGCAGTCAAGTCTATATAAAAGCTACTTTGATTTAGTCTCACCATTTTTAATTAAAAATGACAGTGGCGAATATGTCTGTAAAAAGATCACCTA
The DNA here is from genome assembly GCF_057495195.1 of Cysteiniphilum sp. NCBI lineage: Bacteria > Pseudomonadati > Pseudomonadota > Gammaproteobacteria > Thiotrichales > Fastidiosibacteraceae > Cysteiniphilum > Cysteiniphilum sp. The sequence continues at coordinate 10,392 of NZ_JBXTEF010000039.1, forward strand.
TTTAAATACTTGTCCAATTGATACTGCAGATATTAATGCGATTAACCAATTGCAATCACTAATAATAGATTTAGAGGATGCCAAGGGTAATCCGCAGTCACTTCCTGCTGAAATACATATTGATCAATATCGTAATATTACGTCTGAAGGACAGGGTATAAAATATGCATTTGTAAATTTTGATAATCAAACATTCTATGGCATCAATACAGATATTGGCTGGCTAAAAGCAAAAATTAATTGGTGGCAGCCACTTACCTTAAAGGTAGGGATTATCCTTAATAATGGTCAGGTTTATAATAGCAGTAAAAATTATGTTAATGGTTTTGCATTATTACAGGATTATGCCGCTAATGAGCAAAATGGTAAATGGAAAGTGATGATTCCTAAAACAGGTGTTAATGTTGATATTTCATTAAAATCAGCGACAATTGATAAGCTATCAATGCTGGCACAAGAAATTTAGCACGCTACTACAATATGAATTTGAGGTAATTTTATTATATGAGAAAATCAATTTTTGCTTTGCTATTTGTTGTTTTTATTGATGCCTTAGGCATAGGGATATTATTTCCTATTTTAAGTGCTGTTATTATGAATCCACAAACTCACTTTGTAGCATATGGAACCAGTACAGAAACAAGGCAGTTATATTATGGAATAACCATTTCAATTTTTTTCATTTGTTGGTTTGTAGGCGCAATATACTTGGCTAAAACATCAGATCAAATTGGACGCAAACGTGTATTGCTGATTTGTTTGGTTGGGCTTTTCATAGGGTATGGATTAACAGGGCTAGCAATTGCGTTTAATAGCTTATTACTTCTCATCGTTGGCAGGGTTGTTGGTGGGATAACAGCAGGTAGTCAACCCATTGCGCAGGCCGCCATTATAGATGTAAGCAGCACAGAAGAGCGTACTAAAAATTTGGGGTTAATCATGTTTGCATTTTCGTTAGGGCTTATAGCTGGGCCTATTATTGGAGGATTGCTATCTGATAAAAGTTTATGCTCATGGTTTAATGATCAGCTTCCCTTTTACCTTACGCTAATATTAATTGCGATTAATATCTTAATTCTCTTAATAACTTATCAAGATCAAACAAAGTTGAAAAAAAGCAGTTATTATTTTAAACCAACTGAGATAGTAACCCAATTTTATGGTGTTTTTAAAAATAAGAATGTTCTCAAGTTATCGGTTGTATTCTTTTTAATGCAAATATCGTTTAATACATTCTACATATTTTTACCAGTCTATTTGTACAGGAAATATCATTATGATGTTTTTATGAATAGTTTGATGATGCTTGTATTAGGAATTGCAATGGCAATTAGTACAATCTTCTTAGTTCCATTATTTGAAAAACACTTTAAACAAAAGCAGTGTGTGATTATAAATCTATCAGTTATGGCTATAATGCTTTTTTTACTGCTCATTAATTGGAAAAGTTATGACATCCTTATATTTGGAGGCGCTTTTATGCTAGCTTTTGGTGTTGCATATACCAATATGTTGGGTATGTTTTCTCATTCAGTTTCAGATAAGAAGCAAGGCTGGGTAATGGGTGTTACTGTTTCGTTATTTACATCAGGTTCAGCAATTACATCATTGTTTGGTGAAAAGTTATTAGATATATCAGTTAATCTTCCTTTTATCTTGGCGATTATAGTCTTTGTTTTGACTGCTATACTGTTATATTTTTTGAATATTGGAAGCTATCTGGTATCGAAACAAGTTAATGATTAAATAGTAACTATAGATTAAACATTTTTAAAGGAGAAATAAGTGACAATTGAAAAGCTCATGCCAATAGCCGTTGCATTAAGTCATATGGCGCGTATTTATATTCCAACCTCATTTAATTTATCTTTAAAAGCAGGTGCTGATGATTACCAAATTACCAAAGCTTCTCTAGATATTAGGGGCCGCATTTTCGAAGATCATTATTTAAGTGTAATGCACGTTGGCTATGGGACTTGTGGTTATTTATCAGCAATGATGAGGTTTATAGCAACTCATATAAAAAAACCAGATGAATTGGCAGGAAAAATTTATTTAACGCATATTCTACTGATGGATCATGTCTATTGTTTGCTACATTCTTCACAGGTTCTCCATGAATTTGGATCAGACTTAAAACAATCTACCGCTACAAGGGTTTATGCAGAAAGCCTTTTTGAGATGGCTTCAAAGAGTAATTTGAGTGATGCAATTATAGTTGATCCATGGATTTACAAAGTAACACCATTAAAAGATTGGTTAAAACACATTGAGTATGCTGCGCAATTTGATGGTACTGTACCAAAGATGTATTCTCAAAAAAATAAATTAGGCAAAGAAGTAGGTATGGTTCAGAAAGTGGTTGGTCGCCCCCGCGATGTAATTCCAAAATCTGTTATTGTAGGTGAGCATTATAATAAGATTCACTATGAAAAAGTAGAACAAAAAATGCAGGGATTATTTCACAAGTTGGTTAGCGCCTACAAACAGTCTAAACTAAATATGAAATTCAACAACCAATATGGACAATATGATAACCATCTAAAAGGTTTAGGAAAAGATAATGCAAATATACTTTGTACTAATTTTTATGAGAAGTTTAAGAGAGTTTCTAAAATATGCGAGCATTTACAAGAGCTTGTGACCAAACTTAAGGTAAAGTCGAGACACAACCGTTGTATTACTAGCACGAGGTTTAACAATACTAAGTATAAGGCATATTACATTATTGAGAACCATTTGCAGTTGATTCAGAAAGTTCCTGAAAATTTTTGGCCGGGTCTTATCAAAGTATTGTCTGCAGAAGTTAAAGAGATAGTAAAAACAATGTTGTACATTGCTTTCCACGTTCGCTATAAGAACTTATTTAAAGACCATAAAAATATTACACTTGGTGATCTTCATACAACAACATCCGGCAATGAGTTGATCCGTGTGCTTAACTCTAATACTAAATATTTGGATATATTTAACTTTTGTGGCTTTAGTTTAGATCAGAATAGTCAGGTTAAGATTACATATACCGAGTTTGTGCAACAAATAATAGGCACCTATCATGGGCGTGTTTATGATTTTTATGATAATAGTTTGTATTATGATCAATACTTGGTGAGAGCATATAATTTACCAAGCTCAGTATTGGGTATTGCTTATAAAGATAGATCAATAACCCAAAAGGAAGAAGCTATGTTGAATCTTGAATATGGGTTTGATATATGATATTTATTGCAATTTAAGACTGTAGCTATAGTTGGGAGTGCTCATGACAACGCCATTTCTATAGCTATTTAAAAATACCAAATCATTTTATAAAAACTCGATAAATGCTTATTCCACTTTCTTGCAATATATCTAAAGTATTTTAAGTCGTTACGATCGAAAGAGTGGATATAATCTTCTTTCATTGAGTTACATATTTGATCACCAAAATATATTATTTTGTCTTTGAGTATTGTGTAAAATGAGTACTTACCTGATTTGATGCATAACGTGCTCATTGATTTCTCAAGGCAAGTAATGATTTGCACAATAACACCAAGATAGATTTCACGCTTCAAATTTACAGGTAGGCGATCTCTTAGAATATTGGTTGTTTTTATGATAATTTCTAACTGTGAGGTATATAGGGCGTAGTAGATTTCTCTTACCTTTCCAACCTGCCCATGAAAGCCCTGCCTATAGTGTAATGTATTAGAGATTGTGGATTCACCCCATAGTACGGCCTTGCCACCAATGCTAGCAGGATCTAAAGCAGCTGAAAAAGGGAGCTCTAGCCCCATATCTGCACCAACTTTTACATCAAAACAATCTTTTTGATTATTTGTTTGATGTCGATACTCATCAATCGTCTGTTTAAATATTAATAGGAATAATTCTGCATAACGCTTAAGATGGTAGTCGGTGTCAACACTTTGATTCAATTTTAAGTCTTGTGTTATCTTAGGATTAAACTCAGATCGTGCATTCTCTTTGTTCCATAAGCTTTCTAAAGTTGTGCACAGATTATATATTGCTGGGTCATTATCAATGGTTTGTTTTATTAAAGGATTTTTCTGCAAAAGGCTCATAATAATATGAAGTATTTTATTCATATTTACATCGCCAGTTGCTTTTACATTTTTATCGGTAATATCCGGAGAAATAGGCTTTAGCCTTTTTTTGGTTCCATCATACATATTGATTTCTTTACCATTGATGAATCCTTGTGTGATGTTTTCTGATAGTACATGCTCCCATCGTGCAATTAATCTTTCAAAGGCATTCCAAACGGATGAGTCAGAAGAGGTATTTTCAAGTTGATCTTTAAGCCAAGCACCTTGTTTTGAGATAAATGGATTTTCTGAGCGATGTCCTGCTGACATACGACCGAAGTCAATCCATTGGCTGTGAAATGTTTTAAATCTAAAATTATCTGCTGCAATTTTTCCTCGATCACCAAAATTAGCAGAATATCTAAAAATCTGTAACATTGGTGTGATTAAAAACTTTAAGAAGTAGGAGGCGGAGGTTGGGCCAACAAATGTCCTATCACTATAGTTTGTTTCTATGTATTTTAGATCTGTTCTTAGAGACTTAATATATTCACTATAGGTGAAATGCTCTTTGTTTAATTTCTTCATCCCTGAGAGGAAATGTTCTTTAAATCCAGTTTTCCCGAGACCAAAAATTGCTTTTGGATCTGTTGCAATTAGTCGACCCTTGGAGGACCAGCGAACATTAAACCGAAAAAAAACCAAATTAATATGCCACGCATTTTTTTGATGTTCATTCCACTTATTGGAATAAAGTGCAGTAGCACGATTGGTAGCATTAATAAATAGCTCCATCAGCTCCAAATAATAGTTTTCATCGGAGTCATTAACCAAGCTGCGTATAAAAGAGTTTCTATTAACAATTTGATTTAAAGCAGATCTTGATGTGGTCATGTGGATTCCTTCTTGTAAGCTTATATGCTAATGAATGGATATCTGCATATTTTTGCTAAATACCATTCTATCTAGTTTTAGAAAAGCGTATTACCGAATAAATACGGTACTTTTGATGGTGCTATATGAAGGATAATAATGGTGTTCTAAATACGTATAACTGGAGGATTGCAGTGAAAAAAAGATTAATAGAGTTTATTAAGTTGCTTGTTCTAGCTTGTAGTATTGCATCGCTTTCAGGGTGTTCAATTTTTAGTACAGACAAAATTCCTGATAATAAAGCGCCAGAGCAAACTATGACAATTTCTGTTGGAAAAAATGTTAACTCTGGACATAGTTTTTATGTGGTGATTAATACAAATGATGATGTTAAAAATTATATGGCTGAAACTAAAAACAATATCTATCAACAAATGTTAGATCAAAAGCTCTTAAGTTATCAGGTTTTTCCTGGACAAGAAAAGAAGATTACAATATCACCAGAGCAAAATAGCAAATATCTGGGGGTTTACTTTTTGGATAAAGCATTGATAGATGCCGAGCGATGGTCTTATCTATTACCCGTTTCTGGGAAGTCTCACACCTTAAATGTAACAGCTTCCAGTGTGGATATAAATTAGAGAGCGCATTATATGAAAGTGGTGGGCAATGTTACTGATCAAATGCGCGAGCTTTTGAAGCGATATAAAACATATGATGAGTTTGAGGCAGACTCACCCCTTCATGATATTGACAAAACGCCTTATAAAATGCTTTTTCATCAAGATAAGCTTCTGACTGCTCTTTCTGCGGATAAGCTTTATCAATGTCCGGATTCAGCAATATTTAATCAGTCTTTTGAGGACAAGTATAATTCGGAAAATGTAATTCCAAATCGCCAGAAAAGCGTTGCCAAGGCTATTAAAGATTGTGCAAAAGCCCATGATTTAGAGACTAGAGCGCCTGCAATGCATCATTTGCAAGAAAGTTATCAAGGACTCTCTAGTTATGTGCAAACAATTGGTGGTTATGCTAAGAAGGCACCTTTAAAGAATCTCCTTGAAGAAGCTGGGAAAAATACAACCATTTTACAGCATCAGATAAAGTCTCATATTGAGTTAGAAAAAAAACTGACAGAAAAGCCAAGTGCAAACAATGAGCAATCAGGTGCAAGTAATGCAATGGCAATAAATAAGCAAAGTGAGCCTTTAGAGTCATCAATACACAATCATACTACAGCAGTGAAATCACAACTTTCCAAGCAAAATAGTACATTGGATGCATTACAGCAACAGAATGTAAAATCAGCCCAATCTGAAATACAACAACTATCTAAGCATACTGCCTCATTATCATCTGCTACAAAATTATCATCGATAACTGACAAAAATAATGCTAAGTATAATGTTCTAAAGAAATCAAAATCTGCACTTATAGAGAAGGTTAATGAACAAAATAAGCTTATTGAGCGCATTGTTCAAAATGAATATAAAGCAGGCAATCTTGAGAAGGTTAAGACATTAAGATCGAATATTTTAGACTTAAGATCAACGCAATATCAAATAGATGATATTCAGGAAGATTACAAAAAAGCGTATGGTCAGTCTATTCCTGAATCGGAATATTTACCTAAGCAAACAGATAGCAACAATACTGCCAAGGCTCTCGAAAAAACAGAAGAAACACAGCTAATACAAGATAAACAAGTAGCAGACGATAACTCAAAAACTCGAACAAAAACAGTTAGCAAATTGCGTCAGTTGACAAAAACCAAAAATATTCAACTAGGTGAAGTTCTCAAAGGGCTAAAAGATATGAGTGATAGTGCTGGCAATAAGGTAATGAGTGCACAACTTGCTACACTGGTGCCCTCAAGCCTTGTTGGTAGCAAAAAAGTATTGATCCCAAACACCGTATCCTTACCGCAAAGCTCAAGTAATAACGTTCATGATACTGTGAGTGATTTAGCAAGTGATTTGAGCAATTCTCTTAACCAAGAGGTCAATACAGTTGATCAAGCAAGTTCAGCGTTTCAATCTTTAAATAACGCAATCAATACTAATGTAAGCAATTTAGCAAACGATATTAACAATCCTTTTAATCAGGGTGTTAACAAACTAGGTCAAGCAAACACGATGCTGCAATCATTAGCTGGTAAAATCAATTGTTGTAGTGATTTGCAGCAACCAGAGATTAAAGCGCAATTACCAGAAATTGGCAATTTACTTACTGATGGAACCAATTTGCTCAGTAGCAATATACTAGAGAGTAACCCCCTTGCAAATACGGCAAATGCTTTAAGTGCTTATCAGGCAGAGTTATCTAATTTAATGAGCTTAAGTAGTAATGAGATGCCTGCGATATCTATGCCATTTCCTGCTATGCCAACAAGCTCACCATTTGATCAAATGGCAGCAGACTTATCTCAAATAAGTCTTGATGGAGTTTTAGCACCACCTGCTATATCACTACCTGATTTAGCCGGCTTGAATGAAGGTCTACCACAGATAGATTCTGTCATGCCAACTAATATTAATAGTCTAATGGTCAATGGAATGAGCTTGGCCGATATAGAGGGAGAATATTCATCTACCTATACGCAATTGATGGGCTTAAATACCACTTTAAGTGCATTACAATCGCAATATAGTTACGATGCATTAGAAGCGCAAGCAAAGCAGACGCTTGCTATGCAACAAGCAAATTTAAATCAACAATTAAGTACGCTTAATCCTGAGAATTATACGCAAGTAAATTTAGCCAATCCCTACGATGGCTTGGTAGATCAAACCTATCAAAATGCAGTTTCTCAACTTGAGGGTGGATTTCAGCCATTGCAGTTTAATCAAGCCAATCTTGCTAACTTTAGCAACGGTTTGGTATTGCCTGATTACCATAATGTTATTTCTTCCTCAGGTTCAGATCTTGAGAATGCATTTTCTGGCTTCAATGCGCAGCTTTTGCCGTTGGCAAATATCAGTAATGTACCACAAATGCTAGATACCGATGCATTACTAGGTGAGGCCTTGGCTGAAATGCCAACAACACCTAATGTTTCAGGGCAATTAGATGATATGAATCAGAAACTTGCTACCTTAAGTTCAGGTTTTGGTACAAGTGAACTTACCGCACAAATAACGGATAAAATGCCAGACATCCCAAGTGGTGCTGACTTATCTTCACTCATGAGTCTGGCTTTTATAATCGGTGGTATTGATCAGTCACTTTGTGATCTACCAATAATGGCATTTAACATTCCTTTTCCTGATATCTCGTTGTCATTGCCACAAATTCCCAATATTGTAATGCCCGCAATTAATCTTGATTTACCATCGCTTCCTAGTGTGAACTTTCCAAGCTTGCCTGACTTTAGTGGACTGTCTGATCTGCTTAATCAGATTATTGCTACCTTATTACAAATTTTAAATTCAGTTAAAGATTGTCAGGGCGCACTTCTAAATGAAATTAACTCCTTGATAAATCAATTATCATCACTATTGCCGACATGGTCCGGATTTGGTATGTCGGCTGTGAGTTTTCCTTTTCCATTTTCATTGAACTTGCCCGATTTATCATTGCCAAACATTAATTTACCAACCATTCCATCTTTACCTCAGTTGCCCGATTTATTGGGAATGTTAGGAAGTCTAATTCCAAATCTTATCGCACTTCCGAGCATTCCCTGGCCAAGTATCGCACCATTAGCTATCGCATTAGCATGTGTTGAATATGCGCTAGGCATCTATCAAGAGCTACCAGCTCAGGCAGAGTTGGGTGTTGCAGCAGGCGCAACCTTAAAATGCCCATCTTCATTGCAGCCTTTTATCATTAACAAACCACCAACGGGTATTAATTATGGACCTGGTAAAACAATGGTCACACAAATGGACAATGCTGCATTTATTAATTTTATTCCTAGCCAATGTTGCAATAATAGTTCAAACCCTTATATCTCAGCAACTCAAGGTATGCTGCCAACGTTTTGTATGATGAGTTTTATGCCATTTGAAAATGCTTCTAACAATATAGATGCTGATGGTCAGGATGTTGTTACCAGTAGTAGTACACTGAAGTGTGCATTATGTAATGTCGATGTAACGGTAGAAAATCCGAATCAAGAAACCGTTAAAATTCATTTATAGTTAAGAGGTCGTTATGTCAGGAGATAATAATTCATCCATCGCTCAAAAGATCGATAATATTAGTTTGTCATTAAGCTCTTCTTCGGCTTCAGTGTCGCAAGTGCTTGATTTGTCAGAGGAGATGGTTACAAGCTCAGCGGCAAATATCAAACATACGGCAACAGAGCAAATGATTAGTGAGGTAAAGCCCTCAGGAAGTGCTGTTGCAACGATGAGCATGGATCAAGAGGGAAAGGTTCTTTTAAGCGGTAGTGATATGACAATGGAGCTAGAGTCATTAACTATTCAGATTGGTAGCAGCAAGCTCACTTTTAAGGATGGAGAGCTAGAAATTAATATTGGTGGTAGTTCATTTACGATTGATGGATCTAATATTGAGGCACAGGTTTCAAGTAACATTACCATGAAAGCTTCAAGAATTCGTCAGATGGCAAATCAAGTAACACAAGATTAGAGGAGAAAAAATCAACATGAAAAATATACAAGAGATAGATTTTATCCAAGGAAGACTTGGTTTGGCAGAGCTTTCTGACTTACAAGCACATATTGAGTCATTGGATTATGAGCGTCTTTTAACCTCAGCATTTGAGGTGCTGAAAGAAGAACAAATTTTAGATATACGTGTTATTTTTTATTGGCTAGTTAGTAAATTAAGAACTGTTAATATTACTGAGGTATCCACCATACTGGATAAGTTCACGGCATTTTTTGCCGATCAACTGGCGATGATCTCTCCACAAGATAACTATATGAAACTATTCAAAGGTGTATATAAGTGGAGTTTTCAAACGATCGAAGAAATGTTGCAAAAAGCAAGCCCTGTCGCAATTACAAAGATGGAACAAGAAACATTATCCAATGCATTTAGTCACTTCATGGAGATGTTGAAAACATGCTTTGCTGAAACACAATTAAACTTTGAAGAGGACTATTTCATCTTATTACGTAAAATTAATAAGATTAAGCTGAAAGAGGAGAGTGTGGCAGTTGATGTACAACATAATGATATTGAGCAACGAGATATTAATCAAAGTTCATCCTTAAATCATTTAAGTAATGATGCGATGGATCAAGGCAGTCAAAAATGGCAAATACTCAAACAAAAAATTAAGTTGCTCACAGAGTTGATTGAAAAGAAAAATCACTTTGCAGCAGCTGTGGTTTATGCAGATGTTAGTCATATACTACAGCACTTTGATCCCAGAGAATATTTCCCAGAGGCCTTTTTGGCGCTTTATCAAATACTTAATGTGGAAACGCTGGCACAAATATTGAGCTTTACTCAGGAGCAGCAAAACACCGTTGAGTGGATGCTTTTATCTCAGCAGTACCAAATGGCGCCAGAGCTGTTACTCACAGCAGGGAACGTAAGTTCTAAAACAATACTGAGTGACAATAATAAAATGCAAGATACTCAGAAGAATCAGCAAATATCAGAGAATTATAATCTGGCTTCAGCTGAAGATGCTGATCATGACTTTGATGATTTAAATGACTTTTAAACGCTAAACTCTGACTTGTTCAAAACGATCAATGAGTGAATAAGTGATTATATGCTATGATGACTGATATTGAGGAGCAACAAGAGTGTAACACATTGATTTTAAATAACGATATCATTAAGTTGATTATCAATACCAAAGAATATGCAAAGTTGCGTGGTGTTTCAATCGCTAATACTGAGCCTATCAAGCGAATTGTCAATATGACTGCACCAGAATTAAATGTCAGAAACTATACTTTTTTGCGTGTATGGCCAGACTTTTCTATATTTATACTATCGTCAGATTTGAAGCTTGTTCGTTCGTATGTGTTAAAGCAATTATGGAAAGAGGATAAAGTTTATTCGATTAATAGCATTGAACCTATTTACAATCGTTTAGAGAGCTTTTGTCAAGAAAGTAAAGCAGCTTATCAGCGGATTATTCATCGTGAGCATGGTTTCTTACCCATTGTCATTGAGTATGATCTTGGTGTCTGTAAAGACTGTCATTGCTTTTTGCTTGGAGTTAACGATGGTAAATATCGTTATCAGGAGCTATTTAATCAACTATTTGATACCGTTTTGTATTTCTATCGTCAATTTAGGGAAGGTGATTTTAAACATCAAAGAGTACATTACTTTACAACAGAAAAAATGTCTAAAGAGCATAGACACTATGATTTAAGTAGTACATTCTCTCCTTATGATGAACTTAAAGAAGAGTATAGCCTAACAAACAAAAACGTCGATTATATCAAACTAATTGCGCTTGGTATGAGTGCAAGCCAGATTGCAAATACATTAAATCGTTCACTTAGAACCGTTGAAAAATCAGTTGATGCAATTCGACATAAATTTAGATTTGATAACCGTCAACAACTAGATGTTTTCTTGCAAATGTTTTACAAGTCTAAAGTCAAAGAGCATATTCGAACTAAAGAAATGTATTAAAAAACAGCAAAATAGGTAGACCTCCCCCATAATTTATGTCTGAAAACTTGATAGTTTAGTTTAAGGAAAGCAATAAAAGGATAACAAGTTATGGGGTTATTTAGTTCTTTAATTCCTGGAGGCTCTGCGCTCTCTAGCCTCAGTGATCACGTTCAGACCAGTGTTCAACAAGGTACTCAGCGTGCGGTAACTAATGCGGCAACTAAAGTTGTACTGGAGTCCTTATCTCCTGATATATCGCCAAGTAAAAATAATTCAGTTAATAAGCTGCATCAAGATTTAGCGCAAGATGTTTCAAGAACAGGGGTGTCAAGTAAAAAATATTACTGGGCAGGCTTAAAAAATGGTGGATTTAAGAAAAGAGAAGTGGATCAAAAAACAGGGATGGAACTTATCTTCCAGCTCTATCAAAAAGCAAATGTCTTACCCAATCCACAAATGTATTTTGATCCAAGCGATACGTATAAAACGGTTCCTTTAATTGGAACGCTGAAAATTCGTTTAAATAGCTATATGACACGACAAAACTTGGAGCAAATCCTACAAAGACAGAGTGTCTTTATGTATCAAAATGTTGCACATGAGAGTAACTTCTCAGCCTATGCTATTGAGTTAATGCAAGTCTTTTCCAAGTATTACGCAGGTCATGAGAGTGATAAAATTCAAGATTCTACAGTGGAGATAAAAAGTATCAAAATGTTCTCACAGAAAGATTATTTATGGTTATTAAATGAGAATATTGATTATATAACAAAACTTTCTGAGCAGCATTTAGATTACTATACATTAAGCACCTTTTCTGACAGAGTAAGGCTCTGGCATATGCTCGTTTATGAAGATACCTTTATAGATGGTAAGGCGAAACATTTACTAGAAGGCGTTGTAAAGCAGTTATTTCAGAATTTATTTGCAGTTGCTTATTATCAGGTACAAAGCCTATGTACATATTATTGCACCCGATCTTTGGTGTCTAAGCTTGATGAAAGCTTATTTATGAATGAAGCTGCGTTGGAAGGTATGTATAAATTTTTGTCTTCACCTGATATTATTCGAGATGAAATTAAGCAAAGTTTACCGATAATTGAAGCTGGTCTACGCTATATTCCTAAAAATAATCGCTCAACATCTCAATCCAAAACATCTGAAGCAATTGCTGCTAATAATCAGGTGGTGGCAAGGGAGATTAAAATTGATGAGAATATCCTAGCGAAAAAAGTTGATGCACCTGAGATTAAGAAGCTTATTGAGCAGCTAACTTGGTTATTGCCGCATGTGGCAATGCAAAGTGGTGCAAACTATAGTGATGAAAATCAGGTTGGTTATAAATATGCAATAGCACGCGCACATAGCATTATTCAATCATTACAAAAAGTAACAATTACAAATATCACTCATCGAGATGCCTATTATGCAATTATTCAGAAATGCGTGATTGGAGAATCGAGCGAGTTACAGCAAGACTGGAAAAAACTGATTCCCAATGGGAGTAATCCAGATCGATTAAAATTAGATCATGGTAAAAGAAGATATGGGGGATCTCGTACGGGGAGTGTGCGTAAATCATTTCAGGAGCATGCAGATAGGAATAAATTGCATGACAAGGTGTATGAGCTTATTTTTAGTTTTGTTCGTTTTGGCCTTTACACTGCATTAATTCGTTTTTACCGAGATTATGCCCAAGAGTTTGGTGATAGTACTATTTCACTAATTGGTAAGAAATGTATTGACACTATTAAAAGAGCAGCAACAGAATTGCAAACGGCGACACAATTGATGACACGTATTTCTAATGGTTATGAGTCAAAAGATCTAAGAGGCATTCAACGAGGCGCCTTTAAAAGTGAACTTCAGTCGATTACTGATATGTCTAAAAAATTGATTGTAGAGCTCAAAACACGCAATAAAGAAGTTATGATACAGCTTGGACTTTATGAACAAACAGGGGTTACTATGAGCTCAATTCGTGCAGCTGTTTCATCTAACTCGACCGTAGGGGGAGGAGAGGCTAGCGGCTTGCAAACGACACTTGGTATTACTAATGAGCAAAATAAAGCAGTTTCAGCAATGAGTAACTTAAATTTGGATAATACGATGGTGCTTGATCATATTAAGCAAGGAATTGTCAATTATTATGAGCTGGTATCTGGAAAGTTAACAAAAGGTGGACTGCTTAAAATCTTAAGTAGTTCGGAAATGGCAGCAGATGCAAAAACGGCAATAGGACGTATACGAACGGTATTAGCACAAGAGGAGAAAGTGGCAATACATGGTATGGGTTATCAGGATGACATTAATTCACAGAATTTTAATCCTCAATTCTTTAAGAGAGATAATGACTCGATAAATAAGTTTAAAGAAAAATTAAATCTAATGAAACAACCTGTGTTATAGACTAATTTAACTTTTTGGAGAAGAAATATGTTGTCGTCAATTAGTTCGGGGCTAAATAAGTCTCAAGGTTTAAGTATTAATGAAAAAGAGTTCTTACCTATTTTAGATTGTTATCGCGGGCGTGACGCAGAGTCAACCGTACCAATTACGGCGGGCTTTGAGATTAGTGATCCTAAACAAACAGGCTATTTGTTTTGGCGTAAGTTAAAAATTGATCTGGTTAATGATGTTTTTGATAAAAAGAATATGTACTCAGTGTCTGGACGTTATTTAGCAGCGCAAACGCCGGTGTCATCAAGTATTTATTGTAAATACTGTGTGTATCTAGCTGAGCCACTGGAGCGGTATCTACGTATCGTTGCTAAGCGCGCTAATAACTACTTTAAAGGCGCTGCACCACAGCGGATGTGGGTGGCTATGGAGAATTATGGATGGATGATGGATCTTGCCAGTAAGAATTTTGACTATAATACGCTTTTAAGCTTCCTCAACCGACTAAAACTATGGAAGCGTCTAACCGTTATGAGTAATGTTACCGGAACATCACCTCTTGGGGGAGGTAAAGGTGACTGTTATAAGGCGTTTGTTGAGCTATACGACAAAGGGGTCAGAGTATTTGCTAAGTTAAACACTCACCTTCTAACACGTAGCTATTATTCAAAGTTTGAAGCAGCCAAAAATGTGGTTACATCAGCGGCAAGATTGGCAGAGAGCTTTACACTCTCAAGTACATTCTTAGCTGGCAAATTTATTAGTCAATTTGATAAAATGTGTCATGTTTCAACCTATAAAGTTTCTATTGATAACGTAGAGCGGGTAAAGGCCAAAGTTATGGGTTTTCAAAAAATTCTAAAGGATGAAGACTTGCTATATTTATATGCTGTAAACAACACATCAGAGGAAGTGGATGATTTTGATGATGAGGTTTCACCTTACCGAAAATTATTATATTTATATGACGGGATGTCTAAAGGAGGGAAGAGTGAAGTTGACACTCACAAATTTATAGAACAGACTATTGCCCTTTTTTCAGAGGGTCAAGCAATAAAAAAAGAAAGTGGATCTATAAAACTCATGGAAAATTATGTTCCCAATCAACATAGTAAGATTTCACAGGTTAATCAAAATAGTAAATCAGCAAATTTATTGAAAAAGTTTGTCGCAGAGAAAAATGAACATGTGGTTTATGCAATAGAACAGTTATACGGCCAGCTTTATCCAAATATAAACAATAAAAATTGGGATATTTTGCATAATAATAAATCTTACGTAAGAGAAAAAGCAACTAGTGTTAAAATTGCGATTTCAAAACTTGACCAGCGTAGAGATAATACAACTGCAACTCGTGCTGTATCAGAAGAAATTAAAAAATCTGAGAAGGCGCTCAAAAGGCAGATTTTACTCGATCAACAAGGTATAAATGAAATCAAAGAGGGTTTATCAAGGTATTTCTCTAGGTTCTACTGGCTCAAAGAGACACATGAAGAGAAGATTAGAGAGAAATTCTCATCTTTGTCAGATTTATTAAAGCCCATTGCAAATAATGAAGGCGGTGAAACTTTAGAAGAAAGGCTCAAAAAGCTATTGAAGCTTTATAATGAAACAGATGTCTTAGTGAAAAGTGCGCTCAGTGAAATAGAAACAGACCTAAAAGCATATATTGAAAATTATACTCCAAACAATACAACTCATTTTAAAAAAAGGTGCAAACTTTGATGTGTTGATGGCGAATGTCTTAAATGCATTTTTAGATGCGAAGGATAATAAAAATATATATGCAAAATCAGAAGTTTCATTTCGCTTTGGTTCTAACATTATTACCAGTGATGGGCGTTTACATCTAGAGCTTTTAGCGAATTACTTGATTGTGATAACTAAACAAATTGAATTGCTGTTGCAGGTTCCATTGTTAAACTTTATGCTGTTAATTGTTCAAGAGTATGGTGATGCGATTTTTGATAAAGAAGTAGACATTAGCGCTAATCAAGTGTCAAATTTAAAGAAAATTAAGACGTGCTTTACTGAGCTGGATACACGGATAAAAGGTATAATGAAGGATGCTTCAAATAGGATGCTTGTTTTGGGTGAGGATGTTGGGCTTATCCGTAATGATGGCGATAAGCTATTATCATCGACTAACCAAGGATATGAGATTGCTAAGTCATTCGAAAAAGCACTCAATCGTTATGGACGGATATCGCAAGAAATTGCTTTTCAGACCAAAGTACGTGAGCAATTTGCTAATCAAGGAGAGGGTGTTACCATAGCTAAAGTGCGTGAATTTTTTCATAATAATAGCAATGAAGTACAAGTCTCAATTAACGAAGACTATCAATATATTGGCCAATTCATGGAAAAATTATCACGATATGCTGATAGTGATTACCATGCAGACTATGTTGATTTAGATGAAGCGTCTAATGATAGAGAAGTTATCTCCAAGATAAGAAAAACATTAGACAAGCATAATCTTGAGACAACGAATGACTATTTGGCAAGCTTGAATACATTGTGTTGATCTCTGGCGTCTATTTGTCATACAGTAACTGGATCAGTCTTGGTGCAGTTTTGGATGTAATCGATAGGGCTTTAAAAGTCGGTTAATAGTAGCTGAGCTTACTGATTGCAGCTGATCCTTGATTTCATTAGAAAGATTGCCGTGATGTTGTTCATAAAAAGGCAACCACTCTGGCAGAATCATTTTTAAACGTTGTCCACATATCTGATCACTAATAAGCCAAATGTCCTTGA
>NZ_JBXTEF010000040.1:0-7632 GCF_057495195.1 Cysteiniphilum sp.
TAAAGTCAGATAAAGCACATCCAATTGTTTGATCGATAATTCGTTGATCACATCCCTATAAAATTTCTTTGCCTCAATACTTAAGCTAATGGCGGTACCACTTGTTAGGTATTGCGATTTTTTATGCAAATCTTTATGCAGAAAATCGCTGTTTGCGACGACTTCGATATCATGCTCAAAGGTGAATATGCCTTCCTTGGTTTGTTGTAATTCAAGCGCTAACTTTTTGCGCTCGGTAACATCAATAGACACACCAACAATACCGATTACCTCACGGTTTTTATTAAAGAGGGGGCTTTTTTTAGATATGAAGTATTGATTGTGACCATTTACATATTCATCATAAATTGTATTCTTTCTCAGCATCATAACTTGATCATCATGAAATCTTAGCATTTTGGCAGTATCTTCAGGAAATAATTGATCATCAGCTTGACCGCAAATTTCTGATGCAATACTTCTACTATGAAATTCAGCAATTGCCTGATTGCAAGCTAAATATTCACCATACTTATTTTTCCAATAAATTTGAGCATCAAGACAATCAATTACTTGCTGTAGTTCATAAGATATATCTCCACAATCAAGCAGTTGCTTTTCAAATGGTATCATTGTCTGTTGAGTCTCTTGAAATGCTTTTTGTAAATATTGATGATTGTTTGCTAGCTTCATCCATAACCCCTCTAGCGTAGTTAAATTTAATCGCTCACCTCGTTAATGATTGCTGTGAGCTTTGGCGCTCTGTCCTCATAGTACACTTTTTTAAATGGTAAGGTAAATGATAACTGCTGCTGATCAAGTATAGCGTCATTTAATTCTTCGCCATCACATAGTAGTTCGATATGAGACTTTGCTAATGCTAGCTCATAAGCCAAACTATGCTTACTGCCTGGGATATGATTTAACGAATGATTAAGCAAATGCTCAGCACGAATCGTATCGCCCTCAAACTCTAAAAAAGGCGTTCCACCATCAAAAGAAAAAGTGACATACAAGGTATTACTTCTTAAGCCCGCTTTGGCAGTAACAGTTAAATTGATGTCATGACTATTTTGTGCATTCACAGAGTTTGTGAAGTTAGCTAGAAATGTTCGGATAATATGACGCAACTTAGCATAGTCAATCAATAGTTTTTGACGTGCTAATGATTCAATCTGGTACGTCACTTTGGTTTTTAAATCACTGCTGATAAAAGTATTGGCAAGACCGACTTCATTCTTAATGATTTCTTCCAAAGTTGACTCAACAGTCACGATTTTCGCACGTTCGTCTTGCTGCAAAACTGCCGTATTAATCTTCTGATATAGTGTATAAATTTCAGATAAACTTTCATTGACTTGATAAAACTCATCGTTTAGATCACTACGCACAGTTTGAGGAATATCTAATTGCATTAATCGCGCTTCAATATTTTCTACCGAATCAGAAATTAACTTAAGCGCACTAATATAGTCATAGCCATACGATTTAATATAGTGCTTTTGAAAAGCAAGTCGTTTCTCAAGCTGATTTTTTTTACTACGCAATTCAAGCTCTAAATTTTTTCGCTTAGTAATATCAGTGGAAATGCCACAAACACCAAAAATGTTTTGATTTTCATCATATAATGGAGAAAGCACAACATCAAAAAAAATAATTTGTTGAGTTTTTGGGTTGATAATTCTCTCTTCACAGAATACTTTCTCCCCCGTTTGCAGCACTTTTTTATGATGTAAGACAATCTCTTTCCCCATTTCTTCAGGGTGCATTTCTATAGGTGTTTTACCTAGAATATTTTCAAGTTTCATACCTGCAATCTTAAGAATGAAACTGTTAGCACCTCTTAATTGATGTTTAGTATCAAACCAATAAAAACCGCCAGGTACTATCTCAGAAAGTTCAGAAAATGATGTTGTTATATCTTTTTTATCTTTTATGCGCACAAAATTTCATCCTCTAGAGATGCCAGTAAATGCCTAATATACATATTTAAATGCCCAGTTTCAATAATAGGCCAATCAAAATCCAATTGACTTAAAATTTGATCTGTTTTGTCTTTTAGTATCAATGATTTTGATTTTTCTGAAAAAAACTCCTTATTACTTTGCCATCCCATACGTAGTAAAAATCTTCCAGCCAAATCACATTGAACATGGTTTTGTAAATACTTAACTAGCCGGTCAATAAAAACTGCAAAACTTACAAGAGTGATATTATAATTATTTTTTTTAAGACCATCTGTTAGTTGAACTGAGTTGTTATTAAATACATGATGTGTCATATTCCTTAACTCAACTTTATCAAATAGTTTGATAATGGCTTTGGCTGTGATATCAGCCGGTGATATTTCAATACTGTCTAGATGTTTGGTAGTGCAACCTAATTTAGCAATAAACTGAACATAATGAGCAAATAAATTGCTTTGAATATCTTCCTGTAACTTGCCATTTTCCATAAATGCAAGATTACCAACTCTATATATATTACTATTTACTCCCTTTTGACGCCATTTAATAGTTTCAAGCTCTCCTAAGTACTTTGTTTTATTATAAGGTGAGTTCCATTGTGAGTTAGATGTTAATTGATCTGACTCAGTAAAAATATTTTGCTTACCTTCTTGAATAAGTCCCGATATTACTGAAACAGTTGAGATATAATGAAAATCTTTGAGCTTAGTTAATTCACATGCCTCAAGTAAGTTAATCGTTGATTGTACATTAGCTAAATAAAATTCATTTTTAGTACCATAATGCTTAGTTAATGCTGCGCAGTGTATAATACTATCGATGTTTTCAATTAAAGCACGGTACTCAATATCTGTTAAGCCAATTTGCTGTTTTTCTAGATCACATACTAGATAAGTGATACGATCATGAAATTTTTCTTCAAGTAAGTTATCGAAATAAACTTGGTATTTTTTTGTTATTCTTTTTATTGCATGCATTTGATTCTCAGCACGAATACATAGGTAGATGTGATAAGTTGTTGAAATTAATAACTGATTAAGTACATTACATCCTAAAAAGCCAGTTCCTCCTGTGAGCAATACATTTTTAATGGGCTTTTGCCTATAAATGATATTTGGCATATTAATAATTTCATTCAAGTATTGATTTCTTTTGGTTTTATGTACTTTATTAATTGGAATATTGAAATCATCACAATAAGTTTTCTTGATTTGCTGCAATCGATTAATCAATAAATCCATTACCATAACTCTACTTTTTGCCAATTTATGGGGGGTTCGCAAATCAAATATTTCAGATATCGAAATATCAAAATGTGATTGTAAAGCAATTGCAAGTTGAATCGCCTTAATAGAGTTGCCACCTAAGGTGAAAAAGTCATCATTTACACCTATTTTTTCAATGGATAGCACATTAGAAAAAGCCTGACAAATAATGCTTTCTTGTTCGTTTCTTGGCTTTATATATACTTGAGAACTTCTAAAAGTAATATTAGGTAAAGCATTTATATCCGTTTTACCATTTGTAGTTAGTGGTATTTCATCTAACTGCAATATGGCGCTGGGCACCATATAGTACGGTAATTTATTTTTAAGTTGCTCTATTATTAAATCGGTCTGCACTTGACTACTTGCAGTAAAATAAACGAATAGATAGTGATCATCATTAATTACTTTGTTAATCGCAACAGCTTGTCGAATGGTTGTAATAGTCATTGCGGCATTTTCAATTTCAGATAACTCAACTCTAAACCCACGAATCTTAACTTGAGTATCTTTACGCCCTATATACTCTAGATTCCCGTCAGCCAGCCATCTAACCAAATCACCCGTTGCATATAAACGATCATAACTGTTTTTTTTATCAATTTCGCTTGTAAAATGATTAAGAATAAATTTTTCAGATGTTAGCTTAGCTTTATTTAAATAACCTCGTGCCAATCCTACCCCACTAATACATAGTTCCCCAATCACTCCAGCTGGCAAAGGGTTATTATAAGCATCAACAACATAGCATTTATTGTTGGCCACTGCTTTACCGATACTTGAATTTATACTGTCATGGTAACAGTGATAAATAGTTGAACATACCGTAGCTTCAGTTGGACCATAAGCATTTACAGGATATTTGGACTTTATTAATTTATTAAAAGCTTTTATGCTTAAAGCTTCTCCTGCAGAGCATAAATACTTAGTTAGGTATTTTAAATCTAAACTTTCTATAATTTTGGGTGGTAATGTAGCATGAGAAATTTCATTCTCTGATAGATACCTTTGAAAATATTTAAGATTGATTTTTTTTGCATCCGATATAATATACAGCCGAGACCCAGAGACTAAAGCACCAAAAATCTCCCATATTGAAGCATCAAAACCAATCGATGCAAACTGTAAGACCTTTGAAGTTCCATCAACATTTAAAATTTCTTGCTGTGATAACGCCATATTACATAAGCCTTTGTGCATTATACAAGCTCCTTTAGCTTCCCCAGTTGTTCCAGATGTGTAAATAACATAGGCCAAATTATTTGATTCATTTAAACTTTTTAAATTGCACATTGAAAAGTTTTCATAGTAAGCTTCATCCAAAGGAATAATGATTGCTTTTGAAATATTTTTGAGCCTAGAGGTGTATTGTGATTGTGATAATAGCAAAGAGGCGCGAGTATCATTAAGTATATACTTAACTCTTTCATTGGGGTAATTAGGGTCAATAGGCACATAAGCTGCACCCGACTTTAAAATACCTAAAATTCCAACAATCATTTCTAAGCTTTTGTCCAAGCATATTGCAATTAAATCATCAGGTTGAATATTGCTTAATGTCTGTAAATATCTTGCTAATTGATTAGATTTGGCATTTAGTTCTTTATAAGTAAACTGCTTCTCTTCAAATACAATTGCAATATGATTGGGCATCTTTTCAACTTGCTCTTCAAATAGTTGGCAAATAGTTTTATCCCTTGGGTAAGGTTTATCAGTATTATTCCAGTCAATAATAATTTTCTGATATTCTTCTTTTGACAAAAGAGGAATATCTTTAATAGAAGTGCTGCTATTTAAATAATATTTATATTGCTTAAACATTGTTGTTAAGGCGCTAACAATACCTTTAAGCTCAATCGAATCAGTTTTAATGCCCGTAATATTAAGCTGTCCATTATTGATAACAAAATTCAATCTATGCGCAAATATAGTATTAAAGCTATTACCGTGATAAATGGCAATATCAGTTAATAACTCCATACAGTTATAACGATAATAAAAATCTTTGGTAATGTTTTGCTTCTTTCGTGAGTGATTTTGAATATATTCTTGAAAATTTAGTAGCTTTTCCTCGTTAAACACCTGCTTTAGCTCAAGCATATATTTGGTGTCGACTAAATTGGATAAATGCCTTAAATCGGGGTCTTCGACATAACAAGAGACTAGGAAGTTATTTTGATGAAAAATGCGCAGTAAAACCAATGAAATAGCACCAACAATCTGCGTAGTACTTAAGTTTGATGTGTTAATCGAATATTCTAATGACTCTTGTATCGTATGATTCATTGATAAATGAAGTGTGGAATTCACTTTGCTTTTCAAAGAATTGATAGCTAGTGCGTAACTACGCTCTTGCTTGTTGATATACTTTAGTTGATGACACTGGTTATCGTTCAGTGTAATGCTGTATTTTTGCAACTCTTCAAAATTAATTATTTTACTTATATTTTTTTCAATACCATAACAGTTATAGATTGATGGAAAGTGTAGTGCCTTATCCTTTGAAACAATGTATAAGCCTTTTAAATCAAAAAAGCTGTTGGGTTTTTCAACCCATATAGGTACCCCTAATAAATAGACTGATCCTTTAAAGCTAAGTTTGGCTGTAGCAATTTGATTTACTTGATCGCCACCAAAATCAAGTGCGCGGCAGTAACGAGATATTTGCATTAAGCTTTCACAATCATTAATAAAGCCATAGTTTTTTAGTGAGCGATTTAATGAAAAATAGCTTCTTTTATTTAAAGCTTGAGCTTGAAATTGTAGTTGATTATTTGACAAATCAGATAATAATATTTTAAATAGTGCCAGTGCTTTTTGAGTGCACTTCATATTAAGGCTGTACGTCGTATCCTCTCTTGAAATTGTTATTTCCTCTTGTCGAATAATATCGCCAGCGTCAATTTCATCAGAGATTTTATGCCAAGTAACCCCGTGTTTTTTTTCTCCATTAATAATTGCCCAAGTTGTAGGATTAGTTCCAGCATAGCTAGGCAGCAATGCATTATGGTAGTTGATTGCATGCTGAACATTATGTTTTTCAATAAGATTTCTTGGGATAATGTGGTTGTTTGCAATGCTAAATAACACATAACCTTGGTAATTACTTTTTTGGTATTCTTGATAAGATAGTGTACAAACACTTTGTTGTTGGCACCATTGCTGTATTTTTTCCTCTTCAGTAACCACAGCAATTAGGTCATAATCATATGACGTAAAAATAATTTTACAACATTCTAGACAAAGTCCAGTGTTACCAATAATAATTGTTTTTTTTTCTCTATAGTATTAGTGGATTTAACAATATCATTTTGTGTGCAGCCTTTTAAATAATCAGACCAGTATGCATTGTTTTTATTGATTAATACTTGTTTGCTGTTCATAACTAGTTCCCCCTTAGTTATTTGTTGATAAGTAAAACTTATAAATTAAGCATTTGAGTAATCACTGTTTTTCGATTACAGAAAAATCATGCCAGTAACACGTGCTCTATAAAAAACAGATTCTCCCATCTAGCATTACTTATAAGCTAAATATATAATACCATTGAGTTGCAGTTGCTTGATGATAAAAATGTAAATTTTGCAGACAAACCTTTGATTTAAAAAGGTGTTGGACATTAAATACATATTTAATGTTTGTAAATAGATCAGATAGGGGAATAATTAAAAATTATAGCAATAAACTATTGCACTTGGTTGAGAAGGGTGTATTATCTTCTTTGTGGAAGATTTGGGGCGGTTGGGTCATATTCCTTGCGTTTCGTATAGTTCCATCTATATTATGGGGGCTAACGCAGTTAAGATGGGGGCTTAACTATGACCCGCTATTATCGTATCGGGTCTTTAGTCGTATGGCAATAAAAACTTGCGTTTTTTTTGCATTTAGTTATAATTTTTTCTTATTTACAAGGTTTTTGAGCTTTGCAATATGAAACAGCTTGCCTCTGATTTAACTTATACCAATAATGGTATTGAGTCTGAACAACAGCTTAAGCTTGTTGGCTTTAATCTTAGACGATCTATGTTTGCTAAAGGCGTTAATAGCGTTGATCTTCATAATAATTTAGGCGTTTCTACGGGGACTGTAAGTAAGATTGTTAACGGTAAATGTATGCCTAACTTGCTGACAATCTATAGTATCACGCAATATTTAGGGATTAAAATTGATGATTTATTTAAGGATCCTCATGCCGCAGTAGCTGAAGAAAATCAGCCTGATAAATTTGCTTAGCAATTTACTATGTTATAACTGAGGTTATGCGCTTTTTCTATTTCAACACCCCGCCTCGTAAGCTCGGCACCCCTCTTGAAAAGAGGGGAATTAACATCACCATCGCCCAATTCCCCTCTTTTCAAGCATAGGTTTATAGGGATCTTTTCTATTCATTTAATTCTTCTCCTTGTAAAGTCTGAAAGCTC
>NZ_JBXTEF010000041.1:0-41692 GCF_057495195.1 Cysteiniphilum sp.
CCCCTCTTTGCAAGAGGGGTGGCAGCCGTAGGCTGACGGGGTGTTTATAAAGTCATAGTTTTTCTAAAGTGCGTAACTTCATTTAGCAATATATACCGCCTACAAACCATCTTACAGTATTTCTGTCATTGAACACCACAAAATGATTTATGAGCCGTATAGTTATCAAATAGTCAATCACAATATGTCTTCACCAGTGCACCAATTTCAGCAATATGATCATGACAACACAAGACACACACATCACCTTGTTGCAATTGCGATAATAGCAGCTTTGCCCCAGACAACTCATCTTCAACCAAACGTATTGTATCTTTTTCCTGACCAAAACGAACTAGTGATGCTGAAATTTTCATGGGAATTTCTCCTTCATTAGCACCACGCAAATATTTCTTAAGCTCTTTGATTACAATCTCATGTGGCTTATACTCAGCAATTACTTTTGAGCTATCATCAATCAAATTGATTCTGTCTCCTGTTGTGCCAAACAACAAACTCAGCTTACCGTCTTTTGTTTGATACGCTTGTGCCAAGGATAAAATTGCCTTAAATCCTGCTGGATTATGCGCAAAATCAATAATCACTTTTGCACCTGATTTGAGTGTGTAGATATTAGCGCGCCCTTGATTTTCTTTCTCTGTATTTTGATAAGCACATAACGCCGCTATTATTTTCTCAAAAGCAATACCCAATGCAAAAGCCAAAGCTATTGCATGTAAAGCGTTCTCAATATTATGTTTTGCATGACCATTCATCGTTAACGGCACATCATTAACATTAGCTAATGTTTTTTCTTTACCTTGGTGCCACCAGATAAAACAATCATCAGCAACATAACAAGCATGGTCATTTATTGTTAATTGATTTAACACCTGAGGTGAAATTTTTGTTTGGCTTATTAAAATTTTAGGGTTTGTTAGTTGGTTAACCAACTCACGCAAAAGCGCATCATCCATGTTGATCACGGCAAAACTGTTTTCTTTGGCTAACGCGCGATAAACAATGCATTTGGCATCAAACAAATCGTTTAAGGTTTCAACACCATCCTCACCCATATGATCATAAGAAACATTGGTGACCGTTGCTGCTGAAACTTGTGTTTCTATCAAGCCACGTTTTAACAATCCACCACGAGCTGATTCTAAAACAGCTACTTCAACACTTGGATTGGTGAGCACAAATTGATGTCCTGTAGGTCCTGAATAATCGCCTTGATCAATAATTTCACCATTAATAGCAACCCAATCCGTTGAAGCATAACCACTTACCTTACCAGCATGTTGACAGATAAAATTCGTCAAACGCACTGTTGTCGTTTTGCCATTGGTTCCGGTAACAATGACCTGTGGAATATCATAAATATCTTGCCATGGTAGCGATAAATAATCATCGGTTAATAATGATAATTTATAACGACCAACACCAGAACCTACATAAGCGTGATCTTTTTCTCTAAAGATATTTAAACCATGTGATTTGGCATTAGCATGCAGTATACGATAGGCAAGATTTTGCTCTTCTTGAATGGCTTGAAGTAAGCTTGCCTTTTGCGATTCATCTAATGTCAAAACGTCATTATTTAAGAATTCATAACATGCCGCGTACCATGTGTAATCAATAACATCACAACTGGCAAGCAAGATATCACACGGTGCAGTAAACGCTAAACGCAAGCCCTCGCTATACGCCTTATGTGCTAGCTTATACTCAGAGAAACCAAATAAAGGCAACAGTCGTTCACAGTTTTTTTGCCATAGTTTAATAAGCACTTCTTGATTTGTCTTAAGTGGAATATCAAGCACAACACCCGTCTCATTAAAAAACAAATTAGGTCCAACTAAACGCCTTGAATAACCTTCAGGAATTTCATGCATCATTACACCTACTTAATCGGCATCTTCTTCAACAATAGCAACAAGGCGCACACCACGCTCATCGGCAATAATACCACCTTGCATCATCTCTACAATCTCTTGTGCCAAACCATGATTTTTGCTTAATTCAATCGTTGCATTTGATTTGCTTGTTGTCGTGTTATCAACTGTTTCACCCTCTTTATTAAAATGAATAATCTGCTTCCACGTGCGTTTGATATTATCTGCAAACACCACCAAAAGATCACCTGCATTGGCATGTTGTAATGCATGATCAACCGCTTCTTGCTCACTTTCAATAATCTGAATGCTATTTGCAGAAATTCCAGCTTCTAGCAATGCTTCTTTTAATTTGTGTGGAATTTCACCAAACTTACGCCCTCTTAAACCATCATCTTGCTTACATATAAACTGATCAAAATAAGGTGCTACCGCCTTAGCAATATTAGCAATATCCTGATCACGTCTATCCCCAGGAGCTGCAATCACGCAGGTTTTGATACCTTTAGTATCAATCTGCTCAACCAACTTACCCATTGCTAAAACAGCCGCTGGATTATGACCATAGTCCATTAAGACCTTAAATGGATGTTCATCAAACCAGTTCATACGTCCTGGTGCTTGATAAAATGAGGTTGTAAAGGTTCTTAGGCCATTTTTAATATCATCTAAGCTCATATTCATACTATAAGCAATCGCCACGGCAAACATGGCATTTTGTACATTGTGGACTGCTCGCCCTTCCATTGTTGCAGGAATCAAATGCGTCCATAATACCGGCATGTGAATATGATTATCAAAGATGGTGATCATGTCACCATTAACCCCTTTCTCAATAACAACGGCCTTGCCCCCTGCACGAATATGCTCTTTGACCAATGCGTGCTCTGGATTCATCGTCACATACATAATGTGCTCAGCTTGTGTATAAGCAGATAATTTTAAGCAATGCGGATCATCAGCATTTAATACAGCAACATCGCGTGCTGCATCAGTCACGATACGTTTCACTTCTGCTAGTTCTTCTAGTGTATTAATACCCTTAAGTCCCATATGATCCTCAGCGATATTAATGCAAGCACCGACATTGCAATAATCATAACCCAAACCACTTCTAAGCAAACCACCACGTGCCGTTTCAAACACAGCCACATCAACATTAGGGTCACGCAATACCATTTGTGCTGATTTTGGCCCTGTCATATCGCCTGCGACACTTAATTTACCATTGACATAAACACCATCAGTTGTGGTAAAGCCGACACATTTACCAGCGATCTTCCACATATGGGCAACCATGCGTGTTGTCGTTGTTTTTCCATTGGTACCAGTAATTGCTGCAATTGGAATACGCGCACGCTCTGTATCAGGAAATAACATATCCATCACTGCACCTGCGACATCGCGTGGATAACCTTCACTTGGTGATACATGCATTCTAAAGCCAGGTGCTGCATTAACCTCACAAATACCTCCACCGATTTCTTGATAAGATTGGGTAATATCAGGAGATAGGAAATCAACTCCACCAACATCCAAACCAATGGCAGTAACTGCGCGCTCTGCCATCTCACGATTATCTGGATGTACCACATCGGTTAAATCAATCGCCGTACCACCGGTTGAAAGATTCGCTGTTTTGCGTAAATAGCAAATTTCACCCATAGGCAAAACACTCTCTGAGGTTAGCCCGGCTTTTTCTAATAGCGTCAATGCTTGATGATCAAGTTCAAGACGCGTTAATACCTTCTCATGCCCGACACCGCGCCTTGGGTCTTTATTGACAATATCAATTAGCTCAGCAATCGTGTGCTCACCATCGCCAACAACATGCCCAGGAACGCGTTTCGCCACAGCGACTAATTTACCATTAACGACCAACATCCGATGATCAAAACCTTCAATATATTGCTCTAAAACAACCCAACGACCATGCTCTTTTGCCACTGCAAATGCTTGTTTTAAACCTTCATCATCTTGAATATTAATGCTTATACCACGACCGTGATTACCGTTTAATGGCTTAACAACCAATGGATAACCCAGATGGCGGGCAATGGATAATGCATCACTTTCGTGACGCACGCTGCGTTGCTTAGGTACAGGGAGTCCCAAACCATTTAAAATGATGTTGGTTTGTTCTTTATCACAAGATATCTCAACAGCGATATGTTTAGTTTCACCGGTAATGGTTGCCTGAATACGTTTTTGATATTTGCCATGACCGAATTGCACTAAAGATTGGTCATTTAATCGAATATATGGAATATCGCGCTTTGTCGCGGCTTCCACCAATGATCCAGTACTTGGACCAAACTCTTTGCTTTGGGCAAACTTAATAAAGCGAATCTTCTCATTTTCAAAATCAAAATCTTTAAGATCGACATTCAGCACTTGCTGTAGCTCTTGAGGTAAAAGAGAAATCAGTAAATCACGTGCTAAGAAGCTCGCCTGCAAACCAACATCTTTTTGCTTATACTCAAACACCATATTGTATTGTCTTGGCTCACCGGTACTACGCGTTTTACCAAAGCTTACATTGCTACCTGCAACATCCTGAAGCTCAATCGCCACATGCTCCCAAATATGCCCCATCCATGTACCTTCATCCTCGCGCATGCGTCGTATAAAACCACCTGGCTCACGATAGGAGCAACCATGTTCTTTCAGTCCCGGAAGCGCCTCAACCAAAGCATCAATAAAATCAGCACCGAGCTTTGCCGATGGCCACTCTTCTAAAATACCCAAGTCAATAACATGTCTAATGACTGGAAAGTTGGCATAGACATTTGGTCCAATATAGACATTCGTGGATAGTATTTGCATTGTATTCTCCCTATGTGTAACTTTTCTCCAAAGATATTGACTGTTAGAATAAACAAAGTTAAACCCTTTGTATAGCAGACATTGACGCTTCTTGTATCAATTTTTTTGTATTTTAACGTTCCATATTGACTATGACCATATTCCTGCCCACTTTAATTGTATAAGCGTTGGCTGAGCGTAAATCGAAGCCTTTATGAAGTATGATTTTCCAAAGCTACCACACTTCGACTAACGCTCAGTGCATCGCTTCGAATTACGCTCAGGGTACGGTGAGCACTTGTGGGTGAACATTTAGTCTTATCCTCCATATTCTATGCATAATTACTATATTTCTAACATGCTGGTAAATTCACGGCTAGGCCACCAAGTGACGTTTCTTTGTATTTAGTGGACATGTCTTTACCTGTTTCTTTCATCGTCTGAATCACTTGATCTAAGCTTACATGATGCTCACCATCGCCTAGTAGTGACAGCTTAGCACCATTGACTGCTTGTACTGCACCCATGGCATTTCTCTCAATGCATGGAATTTGTACCAAACCACCAATCGGATCACAGGTTAGCCCTAAATTATGCTCCATGCCCATCTCTGCGGCATTTTCGACTTGTTCAACATTGCCACCTAGAAGTGCACAAAGCCCCGCTGCCGCCATTGAGCATGCCACACCAACCTCACCTTGGCAGCCTACTTCGGCTGCTGAAATTGAAGCACCCTTTTTAAATAAAATGCCAATAGCCGCCGTTGTTAACAAATAATCAATAATCTCTTTTTTTGTGGTGAAGGGATGGCTTAACACATGATGTTTTAATACAGCAGGAATCACGCCTGCCGCCCCATTGGTTGGTGCTGTAACCACCTTGCCACCGGCGGCATTCTCTTCATTAACAGCAATGGCAAAAACATTAAGCCAATTAAGATCCTTGATATCTAAACGCGATTCTTCCAAACGTGTTTTAAGTTTATACGCTCGACGTTTAACTGATAACCCCCCTGGAAGTTCGCCATCTGTTTGTAATCCGTTTTCAATGGATTCATCCATCACCTGCCAGATTGCTAACACACCTTCTTCAACTTCATTCTTATCACGCAACGCGCATTCATTGGCCATCATTAAGTCGGCTATACTCATCTGGTGTTTCTCACACAGATCTAACAACTCTTTAGCCGTTGCAAATGGATAAGGTACGGCGTGCGCATCAACGGGAGCTGGATCATTGTGTAAATGCATCTCATGCTCATCTAAGATAAAGCCACCACCAACTGAGAAATACTTCAATGTATCAAGTTTTTCACCTTGCGCATCCCATAGCGTAAACAACATACCATTGGCATGCTCTGGTAGCGCCTCATTATAGTGAAATATCAAATCAGCTGTATAATCAAAATCAATTTCATAAGATTCCAATAATTTCATCTTTTTGGTTTTAATAATCTGATCATAACAAAGTGCAGCTGCATTAATATCAATACTGTGTGGCTCAAAACCTGCAGATCCCAAAATACATGCATAATCTGTTTTGTGCCCTTTTCCTGTCAATGCTAGTGACCCAAAAAGCTCAATTGTAAAGCGCTTAGTCTCTTGCAATGCAACTTGATGTTTTTGTAAAAATCGAAAGGCTGCACGCATTGGACCCACTGTGTGTGATGATGACGGTCCTACACCAATAGAAAACAAATCAAAAATACTAATATTCATAAACTCACCCTTAAAAAAGCCCATTTACCTTAAAAAACCTGCTTACAATAAATCAGTGGCTGGCAGATGTAAAATAATTTACAATGCCAGCCAAAAATATATCGCTTAATACTGCATGTTTAAAGATACCTTATTTCTAACGCTTCAAAAAATATTACCACAAGCCTGTTTATCACGCCTTGCCGGTAAGCTTGCTAACTGTGAAAACCCTATAATTAAAAATAAATTAATTCACCTTGCGATGAAACGTTTTGATATTGAATTAAGCAATGCATTAATCGACGATTCGACACGCTATGCTAGTTTTAACGATTTTTTCACCCGCAAATTAAAACCTGAAGCGCGCCTTATTGATCCAAATGATAACAGTATTATCTCGCCAGCTGATGGCAAAATCACCCAAGCAGGTTTAATCACCGAAGGCAAATTAATTCAAGCCAAAGGCAAATATTTTTCATTAAAGGCACTTACAGCGGATACGGCAAAAGAGAACTATACGGATTTCTCAGTGATTTATTTATCCCCTTCGGATTATCATCGTGTGCATATGCCAATTGACGGGAAGCTGACACGCATGACTTATGTTCCAGGCAAATTGTTTTCAGTCAATGAATTAACCGCGGAAAATATCGATGGGCTCTTCGCCAAGAATGAGCGCCTGATTTGTTACTTTGATACTGCTATTGGTGAAATTGCCGTTATTTTTGTGGGTGCAATGCTTGTTGCAGGAATTGAAACCGTTTGGCACAAGTTAGTTGCGCCTAACTACTACAGCAAAGTGACACACTTTGATTATTCTGATCAAAACTTACATTTTAATAAAGGTGATGAGATTGGTTTATTTAATTTTGGTTCAACGATTATCACACTTTTTCCCGACAATAAAATCGCATGGCAAGCGAATATCATGGGAAAAATTAATATGGGGCAACCAATCGCCAGATCTATCTAAAAGCACTTACCATGATTTAAAATATAAAATATCAGCAAAGCAATTTTTTTTATCTATACTCAAACTTGTCAAAAGCTAAAAGTAAAACAAGGAGTTTGTGATGAAACCATTTGACGGATTATTAATCGCTGATTTTACCCATGTGTTATCAGGACCGTTTTGCACCATGCTATTGTGCGATCTAGGTGCCAGAGTAATCAAGCTTGAGCGCCCCGAAGTTGGTGAAGATTCACGCCAATTCGGTCCCTTTATCGATGGTATTTCCATGTATTTTGAAACAGTTAATCGAGGCAAAGAAAGTGTTGGTGTTAATCTTAAAGATCATAATGATCTAGCACTTGTTAAAAACATTATCAAACAGGCCGATGTTGTGGTTGAGAACTTCCGCCCAGGCACCATGGCTAAGCTTGGTCTTGATTATGATGCGCTTTGTAAGATTAATCCTCGGGTAATTTTCGCCTCTATCTCAGGCTTTGGACAATCTGGCTCGATGTCACAGCTACCTGCCTATGATGAGTTAATTCAAGCGATGAGTGGCTTTATGAGTGTCACCGGTGAGCCTGATGGTCCACCAATTAAAGCAGGTCCCTCAGTTTCTGATATGCTTGCTGGTGTGTATTGCTTCTCGGCAATTGCCACAGCGCTTTATCAGCGTGAGAAAACAGGCAAAGGTTGTCAAATTGATATTGCCATGTTTGATGCGATGTTGTCATTTTTAGAAAGTGACGTCGTCTCCGATAAAATGTTGCATAAAATCCCCAGTCGGATTGGCAACAAACACCCCAATATCTCACCCTTTAGCACCTTTAAGTGTAAAGATGATGATATTGTTATTTGTGCGGCAACTGATAAGCTTTTTGCTTCTGCTTGTGACGTTATGGGACTTGATCAACTTAAAAATGATCCAAAATGCCAGAGCAATAAAGATCGCTTAGCACATAACGATCTTATAAAAGCTGCCTTTGAAAAGTCGCTTGGTAACGATACTGTCGCTAACTGGTATGACAAGTTTGTTAAAGTCGGTGTTCCAGCAGGACCTATTAATAATGTCAATCAAGCCCTTAATCTTAAGGTCGTTAAAGAGCGTGATATGATTGTCAAAGCTGGGAAATATGCTCTGCCCGGATGTCCATTGAAATTCTCAACCAATAAGGAGACCGGCACAAGAAAAGAAGCACCTAAGGTAGATGCTGATGGCGCCAAAATTAAAAAAGAATTTAAATAACCGCTCTTTTATCATGCAGTTGACTTATATTCTATGCTTTCGCCTCTGGCGTATGTTTTATCGTGGACTTACTGCCGTATTTTTATTTATTTGTTTCTCACATATGGTATTTGCACAACAACTTAAAGATAACAATCAGCCAACGATAATGGCAGCCCATTACGACGTCTTGTTAACTGCTTTTAACACTGATTTACGCATTACACAAACACTATTACACGATATTAAGCTTCGGATATATGAGCCTGATATTAGCCAAAAACAATATGCCTTTTTTGCCAAACAATTAGATTTCGTACTCCAAAAATTCTATCAATATCAAACCCAACTGATTAATGAAAGACATAAACTAAGTCATGAACTGTCTTATTTTGAAGAAACCAGTCAACCAGAATCTATTCGTGATTTGAGTCATGGTATTGCACTATTTAAACGTGTGCATGGTGGTATTAATAAACTCAAAGAGGCACAACAACAAGCACAAGAAATCATTAAAGCAACAAACCATCTACTGCTGAAACTCTCCGATCATGAACGTTTAATCAATGAGATTAAAGAGCTGAGATCAACACCATTTATGATCTCACCACATTCGTTTGCAAGGTCATTTAAAGAGCTTAAAGCATATTTTAACAATACTAATTTCAAGAAACATCATCTGATTGTACCCACCAAGGAGCAACTTATCTTAGGTGTGTTATTGCTACTATTGCTACTGGCAAATGTGATTTATCGTAAGCGACTGCAAGCTAAACTTTACCTTTATCTGCGCCATTATGTTTATCATTATATCTATCTGCGCGTGTTTTCTGCCTATTTTAACGAGCTTAGCTACTTATTTGCACGTAGTATTTTTCCAGCATCTTTGCTGTATCTTATCTACTGCGTTATTTTCATTGATCAAGATCCACTTAATATTATTAATATAATGATTAACGCCTTGGTACTGAGCTTGATCTTTTATATATTATTTAGTACCACCATCAGAAATTTACTACATCTTAATTCATCTCAAAATAAATCTAGTCATC
This sequence comes from Cysteiniphilum sp., assembly GCF_057495195.1. Lineage (NCBI taxonomy): Bacteria > Pseudomonadati > Pseudomonadota > Gammaproteobacteria > Thiotrichales > Fastidiosibacteraceae > Cysteiniphilum > Cysteiniphilum sp. The sequence continues at coordinate 9,606 of NZ_JBXTEF010000041.1, forward strand.
GGTATGTTCGCCCTTTAGCCCTTGTGAGCTCAATGATTGTTTTCATAGAACATATTAACCCGATTGCTTTTGGCTTTAATATCGAGCCATTTCTTATTGACTATACTTATGCACGCGTTTTTTGCATGCTTATCTTAGGTATTGTTCAACTCATATTACTCATAAAGCTATATTTGATTTACGCCAAAACACACCACTTTCATTCAAGTCGCTATGGCTTACTTGTCTTACATTTTCTGCTCATACTCTATAGCTTATATGTTGTGATGGTGCTTATCGGTTTTGGCAATCTGGCATCGATTGGCTTTTATAAGTTATTGCAAACCTTATGGGTAATTTATATCGCCAGTCAAATAACACGTTTGATTGCTTTTTTATTAACACCATTAAGTGCGCTTAAGCTCCAACGTATTACTCCGCGCAAAAAACATACCAAAGCCCATGCGGTTGTTGTCTACCACTGGCTAAAGCTCATTGGCATTATTATTAGCTATATGTCTGCGCTACTTCTTATTACCCTATTATGGGGTGTTGAAGCCAATGAGTTAAATGCGATGATAGTTTATCTTTTTACGACACCTTTTCCTATCAGTGACAATCAGATTTTTTCTGTTATGCATATTATCAACGCATTGGCTATTTTTCTCATTTGCTACGTGGCTTTATTGATTATAAAATGGATGATTCAACGCCTGATTATTCATTATTTAACCATAGAAATTGGTACAAAATATGCGCTTGATAAATGTCTTAACTATCTGGTATTTATTTTTGCGATTGTTATTCTTATTTACGCCATGGGGGTTAGCACACATGCATTAACTTTTATCATCAGTGGTTTATCGATTGGTATTGGTTTTGCACTACAAGATGTAATCAAAAACTTTTTCTCAGGGTTTATTCTGCTGATTGAGCGCCCTATTAAGGTTGGCGATATGGTGCATTCTGGTAATGACTTAGGATTTGTTAAACATATCAATATTCGCACAACCATTATCGAAACATTTGATAAAAACACCTTAGTCATTCCGAATAGTATTCTGATCAATGATAAATTAAGCAATGAAACCATTAATCCTTTAAGTCGCGCTAGCATTAGTATTGGTGTTGGTTATAACAGTGATCCTGAAGTAGTGAAAAATATCCTATTACAAGTTGCTAAGAATAATCAGTATGTCTTTGATGATCCTAAACCATCGGTGAAATTTAATGACTTTGGCGACTCAGCACTTATTTTTGTCCTTAAGGCTTTTGTTAATAAGCTTGAGCAAAGCAAAGCAGAAGACAGCCTCAGACACGAGATTTTTGCAGCCTTTAAAGTCCATAATATCGATATTCCTTTTCCACAATTAGATATTCAATTTAAAAATATGCAATGATTTTCTTAAGGTACCACCACAACAGATATGGTGCGACTAGCGTTGGAAGTAGTGGGTATTTACTGACTTCTGTCTAATCACTCCCAGTATTCTAAATTACTTAAACTCTTTTCTTATCTTCGCCATTGCTTCAGTAAAATCCAATACTAATACATCGATCTAAAACACGTGACATTTTTCTCTACTTGAATCTTTTGATTTTTCATTTTTACTTCTTATGATGAATCTTAGCAATAAGTGCTTCGACACGTTTAGTAAATTGTGGACTATTTAAAATCTTATGTCTCGACTCCTCAATAGCGACGCCTTCATCATAATTAATCGTAACATCATTAGCCAAAACATTAAGCTGAAATTTACTATTAGCAACCCCTTCAGCACAACAACTAATAATTGCCTGACAGACCTCATCAACACGTGTTGAAAGTGATGCACTATCACTAAAAATAGCATTAAAAATTCCTGCATGATAGGCATCCATGGCATCGATGCTACTAGCGCTAAAAAATAGCTCTTTGGCTTTATGAATACTCATGACTGACAACCAATTTTGGTAATTGCGTAATGAGAAAGGCACGCCCATTTTATTAGCGGTAATAATCACTTTGCTGTCATTGGTGGCATAAACCATGTCACAAACCATCAGCATGTGTAAAGCACCTGCATAAACAGCACCTTCGACTTGGGCAATAATAGGTAAAGGTGATGCCGTCATCGCATCAAACATTTCAAACATCGGATCATTGGTAATCTCATCGACTGATGTCAGCTCATTTAAATCATGCCCTGCTGAAAATATGCCATGAGAAATATTGGCTTTAAGCACAATCACACGCTGTTTTTTGCGTTTTGCCTCATGAATAAATTGTGTAACGGCTTTTGACATCTCACTATCAAAAGCATTGCGTTTATCACCATTATTGATCGTAATTGTTGTGATTTTGTCATTGTGTTGACAGAGTATCTTGTCCATTGAAATATCTCCTTGCGGTTTTACAAACCAAACGCAATGCGTCGGTGCTCCTAAGTATAGCGCAAGATTTTTAGAACAGACATTTGTTCAGTTGGTTTTTCAAACTTTACCCTTTTTTACGATTGTTAATCTGTCTTACCTCTTTTAACCAATATGCATAAATTACGCACATCGTGAACTGATGCGCTAGCTAATACATTTAACTAATACGATGCAGTGTTACTGTTACATACCATCTGAGCCTGTCATTGATATGCTCGGGGTATCTTGAACTGGCTGAACAAGTGACTGTTTGTAAGTTTTATTTGAGCTTGATACATAATCAGTCCCTGCATAAGCCGCTGCTAAATTGCCTGCTAAGAAAATACCGATAAACATCAATGCAATCGCTTTAAAAAATTTGTTCTTTTTCATCTTAAGTGCTCCTTTAATTATTTAATTACTGTTCATTTTTCTGGGGTGAGTGTTATAACACTTATCCATCATCGATAATCAAAATTAATAAAAGCTTAAGGTGTCACAGCAAATATAAATAGTTTTAAAAAATCAAATTTAATAGCTAAATTTCAATAATAATTTCGCTTGAAGCAGCACGAAACTTTTTTGGCAAATCCATGGCACTATAACCAAATGCACACATCACACCTGAGAAATCAAAATCATCAAAATTGATTTGTTGTTTGTTTAACATAATCAACTAAGCGTCCCATGGCATCTTTTAAAACACTAACATCATCTGCACAGCTAAGGCGTAGATAACCTGGTGCGCCAAAGGCTGACCCTGGCATAACAGCCAAATGCTTAGTTTCTAATAAATGCAAACAAAAACTCACATCATCTTTAAAGCCTAATGCTTCAATAATTGGCTGCACATAAGGAAATAAATAAAAGGTTGTTTCAGGTAATAGACAATCAATCTCTGGCACACTTTGTAACGCCCCATAACAAAAATTGACACGTTCTTGATATGTAGTTAGCTGTTCAAATAGTGCTGATCTTGGTAAGTTGAGTGCTTCTATCGCGGCATACTGTGAGATAGAACACGCGCATGACATCGATTGTGACTGATAACGCTTGAGCATATTGACCATATCCTCGGGTGCGATGATATAGCCAATACGCCATCCTGCCATCGCATAACTTTTGGATACGCCATTAACAATGGCGTAACGCGATTTTAACTCAGGCGCCACTTCAATCAATGTCAATGGACGATCTCCCCAATAAAGCATATCGTAAATATCATCACTAATAATCCAAACATCGGGATAATCTTTTAATACGCGAGCGATCATATTTAATGTTTCTTTATAATATATCGCGCCGGTTGGGTTATGTGGAATATTAAGCACTAATGCCTTTGTTTTGGCAGTTAATTTCGCTCTTAAGTCATGCTCCGTTGGCTGAAAATCATTGTGATGCGTTGTCTCAACGACTACCGGTTTACCATGCGCAAGCTTGATCATATCAGGATAAGATGTCCAAAAAGGTGAGAAGAAAAGCACTTCATCACCCTCATTTAAAATACAATTAAAAATGTTGTATAGACTGTGCTTAGCTCCTGTCGTTACACACACTTCATTGTTTTGGAAATTAAGCTGATAATCGCGGCTGTAACGTTTAATAATTGCCTCTTTTAGTTCGGTAATACCGTCTACTGGTGTATATTGTGTGCGATTTTCATCAATCGCTTTTTTAGCCGCCTCTTTAACCTCATTCGGTGAATGAAAGCCTGGTTCGCCAACAGCCAAAGAAATCACATCTTGATGCCCTGCTTTAATAAGACTTGCTGCACGCGCTGCCATTTCAGCGGCTTTTGAACCTTCGACATTCAGTACGCGCTGACTAAAGCGTTTTGCTTGATCTAACATTTAGCTTTCACTCCTTAAAATTCTTGACTCAACTTATTGATTATATTGATTGATGATAAGCATCTATTGTTTTATCACAAACTATTATAAATTGCTCATACTTCTCTAGCACAATGGCATCAATCGTATAATTATTATGCTGAAACGCCTTTTCAAGGTTTGCCAATTTATTTTTAAGCACGGGCACACCACAGTAACTAGCCCCGCCGTGAAGCTTATGTACCAAATCTCTTAAGCGTTTACCTTCATTATTTTCATAAGCAGTTACAATTTCTTCAACGGCATCACTTAAAGAGTTCATAAATGCCGCCAACATCTCTTTAGCAAAAGCAATATTGCCGCCTGCTAATCCTGAAGCAAGCTCAATATCAATATATTTTTTGCTCTCTTTTGTATCACTACGTTGAATTATTTCATTCATTATTTGTTGATCTTGATTCATTTGATCATGTTGGTCATTTACAGCATTTCCAACGTGCATTGTGGTATCACGGTTACCTAAGTAATGTATCAACAGTTCAGATAATGCATTATCATCAATCGGCTTAATTTGGATGGCATCAAAACCCTCTTTTAACAGGCTCTCACCTTGTCCTTCAACGACATCTGCTGTCACTGCAATGATAGGTACATCACGATAGCGCGCATCTTGACGCAAGGCATGGCATAGCTCAACACCATCCATCTCAGGCATATGTACATCAGTTAAGACCATCCTGAAATTTTGCTTTTCTATTAATGACAAGGCCTCTTTTGCACTAAAGGCATCAACTGGGGCGTAACCTTTTGTTTTCAACAAAATATGCAAAAGCTTTAAATTAATAGGATTATCATCAACGATAAGTATCGAATTTTCTGCTTGCATATTAGGTATGTCATCTACCGTGTCAGCCTCTTTTGTTTCACTCAACTCAAGAGAATTCTCTAAAAAAGAGACCAGTTTATTCGGCTTATATGGGTAATTTAAACAATTCTTAAGACCTAGCTTATGTGTATAATCAAACAGTTCATTTAACGGCATATTAGCAATAATAAAGATATCTGCTTGGGTAAATGATTGTAAATCCATGATTAAGGATTGTTTTAGTTTCTGCATCTTAGGTAAAGTATTATAAATCAACACAATATCAACTGTATCTTGCTCAACCACAGCATCAATCAATGTGGTTTCACTGTCACAATAAATATATTCAATACCAAATAGTGCAATATGTGCAAGAAACATCTCTCCAGCATATTGACTCTGGCTATAAATAATAAGCTTCTTAACACTTATCGACTTTGTTTCTTCAACGGTTTGAGCTGAGACTTTATCAAAGAACACATTAAAATTAAAGCATGCCCCTTGATCTAACTCACTTTCAACATGAATCTCCCCACCCATTTTTTCAATAAGTGTTTTACTAATAGTAAGTCCCAGTCCAGTGCCTCCATATTTGCGACTGGTTGATAAATCCGCTTGGGTAAATGCATGAAAAAGTTTATCAATTTGCGCTTGAGATAAGCCAATACCTGTGTCTTTAACTTTAATACATATTTCAACTTGGTGTTGATGTGTTGCTTTTAAATCAACATTGACACAGACACTTCCTTGCTCGGTAAACTTCAATGCATTGCTCACAAGATTCGTTAAAATTTGGCAAAATCTTAACGCATCACCCATAACCATTTGCGGCAATTGTGGGCCTAGTAATACACCAAAGTCAATCTGTTGTTCAATGACTTTGGGTTTAAACAGCATTATGCAGTTGGTGATTTCTTCGCGTAGATCAAAAGGTTGATATTCAAGAGTCAAGTTTCCTGATTCAATCTTTGAGAAATCCAGAATATCGTTAATAATACTCAACAGATTATTAGAAGATAATATAATTGTTTCTAAATACTCACGTTGCAAAGAACTCAGATTGCTTTTTGCTAATAAATCTAAAAAGCCTAACACCCCATTCATGGGTGTGCGGATCTCATGACTCATATTTGCCAAGAATTTACTTTTTATCTCGCTCGCTTCAATTGCTTCTTTGCGTGCTTGATCTAATTGAACATTTTGGCGCTCAATCGTTTTCAACGTATGTCTTAACTCTCTTGTTGCTTGTTTGATATTGCGCTGCATTTCCTGATGGGCATTATTAAGCGATAGCGCCATACTATTGACACCTTCTTCAAGGTTCTTAAGCTCGCCAGGTGGATTGCCATCAAGCTTAGTATCTAACGCACCTTCTTTAATACGCTTCACTGCATTAATAATATCAAAAAGCGGATTGATCAAATCTCCACTTAAACGTAGTCCAAATAAGATACTTACCGTTAACCCAATCAACACAATAAGCAATGTTGCAATAATTGCCTGATATTGATTCATAATCGTGTTTTCGCGACTAAGCGTAATCACGACCCAACCAATACGTTGGTCTTTCTCCGTATAAAGCTTACCAACACTTTTTTCTTTTGGGTTAACTGTGCGTGAAATAACTGGTGCTAAAAACTGAATATTTTTATGCCCTTCTTGCATAAAGATTTTTTTACTCATCAAGTCTGAATTTTCTTTGAAAAAATGAGGGTTTACTTGTGGAATTCTACCCGTGAATGTTAATAAATCACCATCACTGTCATAAATCGCAGCCATGCGCACATCTGGATAGCTTAAAATATTATCCGTGACATTTTGTAAGATAATCTTGCTGTCAAAGTACAGACCATATTCAGAGGCGGCAACAAGTTCAGTAGTAACTGCCTCACCACGAATATATAGATTACGATCCAAATCAGAAAAGCGCATACTGATAAAATAAAAACCAAGCAAGGCTGACACTGTCAGTGTTGGTAATAAGGTTAATAAAATCATCCGACCGCGGATGCCAACATTTTTAAGCATAAGATGTGCTTTTGATTTAGCGCGTTTAATGATGAATTATATCACCCATAAATCATTTTGCAGTGGGAAACTGCCACCTATCCTTTAAAGAGTTTACGAAACCAAGAAAATCGTTGCCCATAAGGCGGATAAAGCCAAAGGGCACTATTGAGTCTACTGCGCTGACAAATTGATTTGGCATTAGAGAATGTTTTAAACCCTTCAAAACCGTGATAGCGCCCCATACCTGAACTACCAACGCCACCAAAAGGCAGATCATGCTGCGCGATATGGTTTAACACATCATTGATACACATCCCGCCACTAATAATATTCCTATTAATATACTCTTGTTCAGCACGGTCATAACTCAAAAGGTAAGCAGCCAATGGACGAGGTTTTTGGTTAATATAACTTATCACCTCTTCAATCGATTGATAGCTTAACACAGGTAACAATGGACCAAAGATCTCATCTTGCATCACTTGTAAATCCTTCTTTGGATTTAATAGCAGTGTAATTGGCATTTTTCGACTTTGGTCATTCGTTACTTTAAATACATCTAATGTAACAAACTTAACACCTTGACCTTTTGCCTCCTCAATATATTCTTGCAAGCGATTAAACTGTGCCTCATTAATCACGCTACTATAATCATCATTAGTCATGTATTGCGGATACATTTCTTTAAACGCTACGTCCATTTCAGCTACAAATGCCTCAAGTTTTTGCGCATGAACAAATACATAATCCGGTGCAATACAGGTTTGTCCGGCATTTAAGCCTTTGGCAAAAGTAATCATTTTAGCCGCTTTTTTTAAAGGAAAGTTTTGACTGATAATTAACGGCGATTTGCCGCCTAACTCAAGCGTCACAGGTGTTAAATTTTTAGCGGCAGCCTCCATTACCTTTCTGCCAATAGCCGTTGATCCAGTAAAAAACAAATGATCAAAAGGTAATTCGCTAAAACTTTGCGCCACTTCAGAATCACCTGTGACAACCGCCACTTCATCAATATTAAAAGCGCGTTTGCAAATTTCTATAATCATTCGATTGGTCTTAGGTGTATGCTCTGAGAGCTTAATGCACACCCTATTTCCCGCAGCCAAGGCATAGATAAGCGGTGATAAACTCAGCAAAATGGGATAGTTCCATGGCACCATAATGCCAACAACACCCATTGGCTGATAATAAATATAATTTTTAGCAGGTTTAAAAATCACACTGGTATGACGTTTCTCTTTAGCCATCCAACTGCGCAAAGATTTAAGGACATATTTAATGGTGCTCGTAACTTGAAAAATCTCACTCAACCAAGTCTCATTGGCACTGCGATGACCAAAGTCATTGCTTACTGCATCAATCAATGCCTCTTCATGCTTTAATAATGCTGAATATAAACGCTTAAGTTTATCTTTACGCAATGTATAGTCAGGATATTGATCAAGTGAAAAAGCTTTTTGCTGTAGTGAAAAAAGTTTTAATAAATGCGTTTTATCGATATTTTCCATTGATCTAGCTATTCCTTTGCTTTTAAGTAACTGAGCTAATTAATTATAGTTTATTGACTTAAACATCCTATTTACAGAGGTTATACACTTCCCTTATTTCAACACCCCGCCTCACAAGTTCGGCACCCCTATTGCAAAGAGGGGAATATAAAATCACAATTGCCGAATTCCCCTCTTTGCAAGAGGGGTGGCAGTCGTAGACTGACGGGGTATTTTAAAAACCATAGTTTTTCTAGGATGCGCAACTCCAACCTATTTTTTGTTAACGACTCTTATTCGCCAAACGATCTCTTTCGCGCTTTTGCTGTTTCTGCGCTTTACGAATTAATCCTGCTTGTTTTGCCTCTTCACCGATATGCAACTCGCCTCGTTCACGCGCTAATTGGCTTTGTTTTTCACGTTCTAAGAAACGTTTTCTTTGTTCAGAGGTATGATTCCCCTTACAATGATGACAAGATACACCTTGCTCATACTCAGGTTTCAGCTTATCTTCTTCAGTAATTGGACGACGGCAAGCATAACATTGATCATATTGACCTTTGGCTAAATCATGCGTCACAGCAACACGTGAATCAAAGACAAAGCATTCGCCTTGCCATAGACTTTTTTCTTCAGGCACTTCTTCAAGATATTTTAAAATCCCACCTTCTAAATGATAGACCTCATCAAAGCCCTGCTCTTTCAAAAAGGCAGTTGATTTTTCACAGCGAATGCCACCGGTACAAAACATTGCTACTTTTTTGTGTTGTGTCTTATCCAAATGTTTTTCAACATATTCAGGAAACTCACGAAATGTCTCCGTATGCGGATTAATCGCATTTTTAAATGTACCAATATCAATCTCGTAATCATTGCGTGTATCAATTAATAAGACCTCAGGATCAGAAATTAAGGCATTCCAATCTTGTGGTTTAACATAAGTGCCACATACTTTAAGAGGATCTAATCCTTCGACACCTAAGGTCACAATTTCTTTTTTTAGCTTCACTTTGGTGCGATTAAAAGGAATGTGCTCATCAAATGATTCTTTATGTACCAGATTAGCCAAACGTGCATCAGATTTTAAAAACTTAAGTACCGCTTCAATACCTGCTGCGGTTCCCGCAATCGTACCATTGATACCCTCTTTAGCTAACAATAGCGTACCACGCACCATATTATCTTCCATTGTTTTTAACAATGGTGCTCTTAATGCTTCATAATCGTCCAGTGTGACAAACTTATACAGTGCTGAAACCACGTACTTTGACATGCTATACCCTTTATACCTTATTTATTTTTACTATCTATCATTTGTATTATTCGATTTTAAACACACAACCGCAATCAAAATATGATGTATGATGGGTGCCGAGTGAGCGCATTATACACCATTTCACCTAAACGCCAAATATAGCTATTCCATTTATGTTTTACGTATTTAGGCTATGACCATATTCCTGCCCGCTTTGATTGTGTAAGCGCTGGCTGAGCGTAAGTCGAAGCCTCTATGAAGTGTGATTACCCTTCGACTTACGCTCAGAGCACGGTGAGCACTTGTGGGTGAGTTTTAGTCTTAGCCCGTAATTAGTTTCTAAAAATGCCAAGTAAATAACGAAAATCGTACAGAAAGTATAGATGGGATAGCTATGATTACTTTCACCTGGCATTAAAAACCATTTCAATAAGGCTCAATAGTGGTGAATTTTGCGCATAAACATAATAGCTTTGTATATTAGGCATGCTCTCAGAAATCTGCTCATTTATATTCAAAAGCATCTCTTTTTCCTGGGCAGCTAACAGTGGTGTTGGCAAGAAGCCATAACCAATGCCTTGGGTAATTGCATGCAATATCGTCGTATAAGAGGAAAAATAAAGTGCATTTTTAATCTGTAACGTATCTTTTAATTGAGTTAGCAAAATATATTTTAGTGTTTTCAAGTCTTGCTCAATATGATCAAACCCTTTTGCTAAATCACGTGAAATATAAGCATCAAGAACGATATCAGTATAGAGTCTAACATCAAAGCCATAGTCTTTGAGCATATTTTTTTCGCCTTCATTAAGTACAACTAAGGCAACATCTACCTCATATTTCAATAACAGTTCAATATGTTTTGTTTTATTTTCAACAACAAGGTCATAATCAAATGATTGATCAAGCTTCGTAACTTGGTTGATTTTACAAAATAGACTCTGCTCAAATATTTGTGATAAGGCAATTTTAAGCGTTGGCTTTTTATGCTTTAAAAAAGGCAACTCCAACTGATTAATACGATCGAACTCAAGTAGCATGGGCTTAATTATCGTATAAAAAGCATGCCCTTTGTTATTAGCTATTAATTTATTATTGGTTCGTTCAAACAATTGAAATCCCAAAGTATCTTCTAAGTTTTGTAGCTGTTTGGTCAAAGCTGGCGGTGTTAAAAAGATTAATTCTGCACTTTGACGCAAGCTTTTTAACTCATAGACAGATATAAAAACACGTAACTGTTGCAAGGTATAGTTCATTTATCTTCCCACTCAATTTTATTTAAAATAAGTTAACATTACATTAAATATTATTCAATTTTTATTAACATTAAAGTTTGTATACTGCTAATAAGTTCAAAAACCGAAGGGAATTATCATGAATCAACTAAAACTACTGATTTATTTACTTGCTTTATTGTCTATTTTAACTGTAAACATCTATATTCCAGCGATCCCGACATTACAACACACTTTCGCTACTACCAAGGCACATATTAGTCTTACCGTTAGTTTTTATATGCTTGGCTTAGCGATAGGTATCCCTTTATATGGAGCGATCGCCGATCATATCAAAACCTCTAAAGTGCTTATTTTCGGACTGACACTTTATATTATTGCGAATTTAATCGCGATATTTTCACCGAACATATCCACCTTTATCTTTGCACGTTTTATTGAAGGTTTAAGTGCTGCCAGTGCGCTTTGTTTATGGCAAGTTTTAAGCTTCATCTACTTTGAAGAAAAGGCAAAGCACATGATTAACTCAGGCTTTATTATCATTGGCTCAATGCCCGCATTGGCCCCCATGTTTGGTGGATTTATCCTATCGTTTAGCCACTGGCAAGCGCTTTTTGTTACCCTAACCATTCTGGCAATTATCCTCATTGGACTGACATTGAGTCTACCTGCGCCAAAAACCGCATCGCAAACTAAAAAGCCACAACACGAGCTAGAGCAAACACACATTTTATTATCCATTTTAAAACAATATAAACACTTGGTTGTTGATGTACAGTTTATGGTACTTGCCTTTGCCAGTGCTACGATCTACATGTCGGTATATGTCTACTTATCACAGGTTCCTTTTTTGCTGACAAAGCTTCATTTTGCGACAAAGAGTTTTAGCCTGTTCTTTATACCGATTTCAGTGGCATTTATTTTAGGGGGCATCTTCTCTAAGTTTTTACTGAAAAAAGGCACGTCATTTAAACAGATGTTTATATTGCCTGTAAGCATCTCCGTTATTGTTTTTATCTTAGTTGTCATTGCTGAACTAGTTGCTATTACTCTATCGGCATGGTTATTAGCTATTCCATTTTTTATTTTTACCATTGGCGCAGGTATTGGTATGCCAAATTTAGTAAGCCAAGCATTGTCACTCCATCCACATCGCCGTGGAACTGCGGCATCCGCTATTGGATTGGTGCAAAATCTATTTGCTTTTGCCTTTAGTAGTCTTGGCGCTTATCTTACCCGTTTTGGTTATAATGGACTTATTATTTCTTACGCTATTTGGGTTGGATTACTACTTACCTTCTTTGGTGCTTACCTTGCCATATCTCAGCGCAAAAAAACATCTCTTGAGCTTGCCCCCATAACTTAACTTAAACAATTGACTCGACTAATTGAATAATACCTTCCACTGAAATACCTACTTCTGCCAATAATGCATTTTTATCACCATGATCCTGATAATGATCAGGCAATCCGATGTTACGCACTTTGATTTTACTTAATAGGTTATTAGCAATTAGATATTCATTCACCGCAGATCCAGCGCCACCCATAATCACATTTTCTTCTAATGTAATCATCATCTCATGCGATTTGGCTAACTCTTTAATTATCTGTGTATCTAATGGCTTAACAAAGCGCATGTCTATCACAGTAGCATTAAGTTGTTCAGCTGCTTTAATGGCTATTGAAAGTAACGTGCCAAAGTTTAAAATCGCCACTTTTTGACCTTGACGCACGCATTTTGATTGCCCCATTTTCAAATCAAAACTTTCTGTAATCTCGGCACCTGTGCCCGTACCACGTGGGTAACGCACCATCGCCGGACCTTGATGTTTAAAGCCTAAGCTTAACATGTGGTAACATTCGTTTTCATCACTTGGCGTCATGACAACCGTATTAGGGATACAACGCATAAAGCTTAAATCAAAAATTCCCGCATGTGTTGCGCCATCAGCGCCTACAATGCCAGCACGATCCACAGCATAGAGAATATCTAGATTCTGTAAACTGACATCATGAATCACTTGATCATAAGCACGTTGTAAAAAGGTTGAGTAAATCGCAACAACAGGTTTATAACCCTCACAAGCAAGACCTGCGGCAAACGTCACCGCATGTTGCTCAGCAATCGCAACATCATAATAACGTTTAGGATATTCTTTTGAAAAACGAATCAAATCAGATCCTTCACGCATCGCAGGCGTAATCCCAACAAGCTTGTCATCTTTTGCTGCCATATCACATAGCCACTGTCCAAAGATATTTGAATAACTTAATTTGGCTTGTGATCCACCTTCAGTTGCAATATTTGAGTTGAACTGTGGACTAACATGATGAAACTTAATCGGATCTTCCTCTGCTTTTTCATAGCCTTTACCCTTTTTGGTTAAGATATGCAAAAGCTTAGGACCATCATGATATTTAATCGTTTTTAATGCCTCAACCAAAGCCTCAATATCATGTCCATCAATCGGACCCACATAGTAAAAGTTAAGTGCCTCAAATAAATTAGCCGGCACAAACATACCCTTGGCTTGGGTTTCCAAGCGTTTTGCCAGCTCAAAGGCGCCAGGGAGTTTTTTAAGAAACTTTTTACCGGTTTCACGAATATTGTTATAGGTTGAACCCGATAGAATTTTAGTCAAGTGACTCGTAAGCGCACCAACATTCTCAGAGATAGACATCTCATTATCATTTAAAACGACTAAAACATCTGAATGCATACCACCAGCATGATTTAACGCTTCAAACGCCATACCTGCGGTTAAGGCCCCATCACCAATAATGGCAACAGATTTAGCATTTGATCCTTTGAGTTTATCCGCTTCTGCCATGCCTAAAGCGGCCCCTATGGATGTACTGGAATGCCCTACACCAAAACTGTCATAAATACTTTCACTACGTTTAGGAAAGCCTGAGATGCCACCTGGTTTTTTAATAGTAATCAGCTCATCAGCACGCCCTGTTAGGATCTTGTGCACATAGGTTTGATGTCCCACATCCCACACTAAGTGATCATTGGGTGTATCATAGACATAATGTAAAGCAATGGTTAGCTCCAAAGCGCCTAAGCTACTGGCAAAATGCCCGCCTGAGACATCCAAAGTTTCAACAAGAAAGGTGCGTATTTCAGTCGCTAAATGTGTTAATTGAGAAACGGCAAGTTTGCGCAAATCACAAGGCGAGTTAATCTTTGCTAACAAGGGGTAATTTGCACGATTTGTTTTTGACATAACAACAAGCAATTTGTCTATTTTAGTTCTGTGGCATAGTATCCTTTACTATGCTGGCTTTCTCAAGTAAAACCCTTAATATTCTTTGCTTTTTACGAGCGACATCTTGCCATTTGCTCTAAAGCACCCTAATATCAGCACCTGTTAGGTGCTCATCGTTCTTTATACATGAGTTAAAAGGGAAATTGGTGTAAATCCAATACTGTACCCGCAACGGTAAACCGCGCTTTTAAAGATAGCTTAAAGAGCGTTTGCAATCATTCACTGGGCAACTGGGAAGAAGCATTTAGGTCATCCCATTAAATTATCTTGATGGGGATAAAGTCCGGAAACCTGCCTAATAACACAACGTTTACGGGAATATAAACAACAAAGAGGGCTCCATGCAACCATACCGTTTTCGCACCTTAAGTGCCATCATACTATTGTCTATTGCTGGGCAAACAAGCTTTGCTAATCAACAAAATAGCGACAGTGATAATAATGTAAAAAATGTCAAAGCCACTAGTGATGATAAACAGCTATCAGCGACTGAATACACCTTACCAACGATTGTTATAAATTATGCGAATCATTTAAATAATGATCAAAACAAAACACGATATAATAGCGATGGCTCTAAAGCACCGATTAGCGTCTCCTTAATGCCTAATTATGCCAATCAAAGCATTGACCGCACCATTGAGCAAAATGCTTGGGTTAACAGCAATAATAGTAGTGCAGCAAACCCCAGTTTTTATTTAAAGGGACAACGTGCGAGCGTTTTATTAAACGGTATTCCACTGAATCAATTTAACTCGCAAGCGCAGAATATTTCCCTGATCCCACAAGATAGCATTGAAAGTATCGCCATTGATCCTACAGCCAGTAGTGTACTTTATGGCGGCATGGGCTTAGGTGGCACAATTAATATTAAACAGAAATTTATAGCTCAAGATAAATACACGATTGGATTATCTGGCGGCTATCCATTTGGTGCTAGCGTTAATGTCTTTATTAATCAGCTATTGGATAATGAGAAAACATGGAGTTTACAGGTTGCTAATACTAGTCAAAGCATTGATGCCTATCGCGATTACTCACGCAACAATAGCAATAATGCATATATTGCCCTAATGCATCAAACCAACACACAAAAGTTTTCACTGAACTTCAGTGATAGTTATCAATATTTGCACTTTCCCGGTGCGCTAAATCAACAGCAAAGTGATGATAACCCATGGCAAGCGAGTAGTGGTAAAGAAAAATATATTAATCACACCATTAACACACAGCTTAATTTTGAACAAACACTTGATAAACAATGGCAATTTAACCTCAAATCGCAATATCAACAGCAATGGGCTAATGCTATTTTTGCAGAATCAAACTACTCCTCTAAACAAGGTAGTAGTTTGTTTTATTTACGCCCAAGCATTATATTTGACAATGATTTTGTGAAAAATAGATTTGGTAGCGAGTTTAATTATCAAACCTTCAGACAAAGCAGCACAATAAATAATGCGACACAAACCAGTATTGCATTATTTAACCAAAGTGACTTTACCTTAAACAAAAACTGGCAAAGTGGCATTGGTGGGCGTTTTGAGCATAGCTATACTACAGGTGATTTTATCTCGAGTAATAGCTCAGGCTCACAAGTGATTAATATTGGTGCTGGTGATATTTATTTGCAATACAACTGGAATAAGACGTTTAATACACGCGCTTCAGCTTCATATGCTTATCAGCTGCCTTTTATTGATCAATCTAATTTAACCCCTGGGACAACAACAAACTTTGGTTTAAATCCACAAACAGCATGGATCTATCAACTTGATAATACCTATAAAAACGATAAGTTGACACTTAAGAATAGTAGTTACTGGATGTTGATTAATAATCAGATTGATTATAACCCTAACTTTAAAAGTGATGACACACCTTTTGGCGCGAATATTAACTTACCGCCAACACAAACCATTGGTAATTTATTCGCGCTTGATTATGCATGGTTGCCGAGTTTAAGTCTTGGTGGTAGCTTTGCCTTTAATCTAAATACTTTTAGATCCGGTTTTTTTGAAAACAGCAATAAAATTAGCGTTGATATTAGTAATAATCAAGTCCCCGGACAGCCTCCTTTTACTGCGGAGATCCATAGTCATTGGCAATTTAATGACAAACTCTCTTTCTGGCTACAAGAGCAATATTATAGTGCAAGTTACGCCTATGGTGATTACACCAATAGCCTTGCAAAACAAAGCGGTTATTTCCTTACCAATCTTGGCGCTAAGTATCAGATCGATCATTGGCAGTTTAATTTCAATATTTATAACCTGTTTAATAAGTTCTATTACAGTTATGTTTCAACCTATAATTTAAAAGACCTAAGCTACTACCCCGCCGATGGCATTGTCGCAATGCTTAATATTCAATATCAGTTTTAATCGCCTGTTATGAAGCGTGCAACCTTGCTTTCTCTTGCTTTGCACTCAAGTGTTATCTTGCTAATTATCCTTTGTTGTCTGTTTGCGAAATATATGAATAAAACAGCTAATAAGCGCATTAACATTGCCCCAACCAAAGAGAGTATTCCTGCACATATTGTTTATCTTAGCCAAGGAAAAGTAAGCACCAACCTCCCAAATAGTGCAACAAGCCTTACGTCTGCAAGCCCTCAGACGAATACGTTAAAACCATCACCAACAATAGCTTATACGCCACTGACAACACACCATTCAAGACTACAAGTTGAAAACAATTCATCAAAGACAAAACCTGAAAATAAGGAGAATAACAAAAATAAAATAATTGAGAAAGTTGAAGCAAATAAATCATCGGCTCAATCGAATAATAAAGACGAGCATGTCACTGAATTGAGTACACCTTTAGCCACTTCTGCCTTTAGTAGCGCAGAAGAAATAAATAATATCATGTCAGAATTGCAAACTGCTTTAAGTAAATACCTTGCCAAACAACCTTCCCCCGATAAATCTTTTAATGTGATGATTACGCTCACAATTAATGATAAAGGCATCTTAGAAAAAATAAACTTCTCACCCTTGCCATCTCAAGCGCTACAAGAACTTCTTATTCAGTTTTTGCAGTCGCAAAATTATACGCATAGACTTTTATTGCCTCATAGTATTGATATCAATATTCCTTTGGAATTAATCGCTTCATCTTCCAATTAAATATCAATCGCTCCCTGAGCCTGTCGAAGGGAACCTAAAAAAGGTAAAGATGACTGTTGGCTTCGACTGACGCTCAGCCAACGTAGTACCTCTCACCCGTGCCGCTTACGCCGCACGACCTCTCCCTCAAGGGGAGAGGTGAGATTCGTAGGGGCGTATTGCATACGCCCTTTAGATTAAGTCCTACTCCACTCAATTACTCATTACTAAGCAAATCTTTTAATAGCACCAAGGCATTAGCAACTCTTGGAAACCCCACAAAGGGAATCGCTAGAAGTAATGATTCAGCAATCATTGACTTACTTGCCCCGCAATTTACAGCAGCCTCTGCATGTACAACAATTTGTCTATCACAGCTTCCCATCACAACAAGTATCATCAGTGATATTAACTCTTTGCTTAACATACTAAGCTCATTTTGACGCGCGAAAATCTGAGCAAATGCAAAATCATAAGTCAATGCAATAAAATCAGGACAAATATCATTAAGTTCATTAGCAAAAGCTTCTCCTGCATGCTCACCATGTAGCTGATTAAAAAGTGTCTCTCCTTCTTTTGCATAGCACACCTCATCAAAGCAAAGCTTAAAAGATGTATTGCTTTTGCTAGGGTTAAAATCTCTGATGTCATATGATGCTAGTTTTTCAATATAATATGGGTCATTCTCAACAAGCTCTTTTTGCTCTCTATCAGTAAGTTTTCGCGCTAAAATAAATCCGCCTGTTCGCGGTTCATAAGGACCTGACGCATAGATTAAGCCTTTGTCATAATATTGTTGTAAATGCTCAGTGTGTGCTTCTCTATAATGATTGATATCAGTTAGTGGCTTGATATATGTAATACTGATTAACGTTAACATTTATTTCCTCTGAAGTTTGTTGTCTATCAACAAAAACGATCTTACACTATCACCATATTTACGATAATAACCATTCTTTGAATATGACTGATTTAAAAATAAGATCAAACAAGTTGAGCATGATGCACTATCAATTATTCGACACACTCGCCCAATTAAACAACTTTAGACTAACTGCCAAGCACTGCAATACCACATTATCCAAAGTTTCAAATGCCATAAAAGAGCTTGAGCGCCATTACAATGCTACTTTATTTTATCGTAATACGCGAAATGTCAGCATCACACCAGAGGGGCAAAAAATATGGCCTACGATCAAAGAGTTACTTGCTCTTGAAAACAATCTCTACACTCAAATTCACAGTGTAGAAAATAAACTATATGGACTGCTTAAAATTGGTGTGCCGCAAAGTATTTTCAGTGAAGTATGCATCCCATCGCTTAAGTTTCTGAGCCTAGAACATCCGCAACTACAGTTGGACTGGCATATTGGTAATTATCTTCCCAATATTATTGCAGATAACTTTGATGGTATTATCTTTTGTGGTTTGCTACCTCCTCACCTTGATTACTATGCAGCAAAAGTCGGCACATGGACAAAAATCACTTGTGCCACACAAACCTATCTTGATGATCATGCTGATATTAAATCACCATCGGATTTAGCTCAACACAAGTGTATTGATCATAGTCACAATTTTAAAGGCACATGGGAATTTACAATCAATGATAAAGTATCATCTATTGCAGTCGCAGGACAGTACAAAAGTTCCTCAAGTAAATCATTATTAGATATGGCGTTAAGCGATCTAGGCATTGCCTATCTGCCTTCTTTTACTGTGCAATCAGCTATTAAACACAAAAAGCTTATGTCGATATTGCAAGATTATCAACCACCAGCCTTAGACTGCTATTTGATTACTAAAAGCACGCTTAAAGATGACCCAAAACTGCAAGCTTTATTCAACGCCATAAAAGAGCATTGGCTTTAACCCGCTCAAGCATTGTCTTCGACTGACGCTCAGCCAACGTAGCCCCCTCATCCGCGCAGCTTACGCTGCACGACCTCTCCCGCAAGGGGCGAGGTAATAAATTTGTAGGGCATATTGAAACTTATTATGACTACATGCTCCCCTTTAAATTATCCGCCTTTCCCTGAGCTAAGTCGAAGGGAATATAAAATATAAAGGGGTAGCAAATTCGTAGGGGTGTATTGCATACGCCCACCCCCGTCAAACACCTAAAGGCCGTTTAACAATAAACCGACTTAAGCCAATCCAAAGATAAAGATAGCTAAAAAAGCTTAACCAACCGGCAAAACTACCAAAACGATAAAGCCAACTAATTTGTGACAACATGTGGTTAATATCAGCATTTGCCTGCCGCATTAATATTTGCTGCATATAGGGAATCGCAAGGCTGCTAAATAATACAACCACACTAAAGATCACCAATAAAACGCCTGCCACAATTAAGTTTTTCTGCACATTTGGACGCGTTAGTTGAATGATTTTTTTAGGGAAAAAATACAATAACACCACAAATTCGGCAATATAAGCGATAATCGTTAAAGTAAAGCGCCAACTAAGATCAGCATTAATCTCAGGCAAACGCACAACAAACCAACTTATCACAGAGATTGCAAGCAGCAATGCCGCCCATTTACTCTTAAGAAAAAAACCAAGATAAATGCAAAAAGCAAGATAGAAAAAGGCATAAATCATGATTGATTTATCCGCACTTAGAGTAACCGCAATTTAAGCAAGTTAAGCAATTATCCATGCGCACCATCGCTTTAGTGCTGCATTTGGTGCATAGTTGTGACTCAGGTGGAAAGTTACTGCTTGCGTCATTACTTGGCTGTTGACGCTGATCCAGCTCTTGACGTTTAGCGGCAATATATTGCTTTTGTTCTTCATCTAACTCATCATCTGGCAACATGCCAATTTTCTTCAAATGTTTTTCAATCACATCACCAATTTCAGAAACTAATGAAGGAATATACTTCCCGCCACGCTTTAAATAACCGCCATTAGGATCAAAAACAGATCGTAGTTCTTCAACTAAAAAGGTAATATCACCCCCTTTGCGAAAAACTGCTGAAATAATCAAAGTCAAAGCAATCGTCCACTGAAAATGCTCCATATTTTTAGAGCTTAAAAAGATCTCAAATGGGCGACGCATCTCATGCTCAGTACCTTCATTTAAAACGATATCATTAATTGTCACATACAACGCATGCTCTGCCTGAGGTGGCTTAATCTTATAGGTTTCACCAAGCAATGATTCTGGACGCTTGATATTTTCACTCATTTGCTGATGTGATTTTTCTTTTTTTGTTGATTTAACTGCAACATTGCTTGCCCCATCATCGGGTTTGACAATATTAAAGCCTGTGATTTTTTTCTCTATTTTAACTGCCATTTTTACTCTTTTTACTCTAAACGGTTAATAAAAAATTTGCGATAAATCGCGCATCAAAAGTCGTCTTATTTTGCCTGAGCACGCCGATGAAAACAATCGATAATTTATTGAAGTTTTGCTTTACTTTTTAATCTTATTAACTGCAGTTAATAAATTCAAGAATCAATGGCTATCAGTGCTTACATCCAATTGCGTTGCAACACGCATATTGTTCATAATCTCTGGGTTTTCAGATAAATTAGCCGCTGGCAAATTAGCCAACAATTGCCATTTAGCTTGTGACTGATCATAGGTATATAACCCCTTACTTGCTAATACATAAACCGTATCATTAATCGTTTTTAATCCATAAATATTGGCTTGTTTAAATGGGTTAGAATCAGCACCTAGAATCTGTCTTGGCATATATTTGTTCGCATAATAAACCGCATGCGTGTTCAGTGAAGAAAAGTAGACATTGCTATTGCTATCAAATGCGACGGACATGTTAGAGCTCGCATCATTTGGAAAGGTAGCTATTTGTTGCCATACACTATTCTTAAGCACCTCAATACAAACCATATCTTGACCATTTTGACCACACTGCATACTTTGATAAATATCTCCCGTTGCTGTTTTACCCATGTTAAATACCTTAATAGTGCCAAGTGCTTTAGCAATCGTTTGTGTTAATGGCGAGTTGTTTTGATTGGTTAATTTATAGGTTTGACCTTGTTCAGTCGCTATGTAATATAAGTCACCTTTGTCATCTAAAGTCATTGGTATTGCATCTTTAATCGTTGATGAAACAGGTGTTGCCAACTTACTCCAACCATCAAAATCATTGACTGAGGCTTGCGCTATATAGGCATGTGCATCTTCTATCATACCAACGTTTGACACAACAATTTGCCCTGAACCATTGATTTTGATATGTGTACTTTGACTTAAATCTCCCAATGCATCACTTAGTCCCAAAAAAATATTCTGACCGTTAATAGATAGTACTGAAGTAAAGCGCTTACCCAAAACTGGTGGGTAAACATCTGGCAAAAATGGACGCTTCAATGTTTGATAACCATTACTGATAAAAACGACACCTTGAGGAGAAATGCCAACGCCTGAAATAAAGCTATTTAACATATACTCACCTGTACTTTTCCCAACAAATAGTACATGCCACCCTGCTTGATCATACTGATAAACATAAGGTGTTGTCTGGCTGTTCACACTCGCATACAGTACACCACTTGCGGTAAAATTAAATCTTTTATTTTTATCCGCATGAGCGCCAAGCTTGTCAATCTGTAATAAGGCCGTTGCTTTATCTCCTGCATTTACATTTTGCCCTTTGATATAAATATAACAGGTGTTATCGCTTTTCGTAGAATAAGCATCAAGTGTTAATGTATTGATCCGCCCTTTTGTAAATAACTGATCACTGTTAAAACATGATTTAGGGCACGTATTGGCACTACACCAAGCTTGCGTGCCATCATAGACAGAAAACTGCTTAAGATTGTCATTAGTTAATGACACCAAAACCGACTCGTTATTAAAATTGGTATTGGTGAGTTTAATCGCTTTGACACTCGGATAAACCGTATTATCATCTTGCGATATTTCGGCATTAACCCCGCTTTTAGTTAAATAGATATTACTATTAATCGCTGCAGCTATATTGGTTTGTTTTGCTAGGCTTAAACGATAACCTTTAGCATCGGGTGACGCGTTTAATTGCGTATACTTAATCCCAATATAACAGGTGCTATTTACCGCTAATGTCCCACCCACTGCACAAGATACTTGACCATTGGTTGGTGCGACAACACTCAGATAGTCACCTTGTAGTGGTTGATTTGTTGTGTTTTGATATAACTGAAATGCATCCAAACTATTAGGCAGCTGCCAAGCAAAGGCACCATGATTAACAATCGCAACATTGATCACGCTATTATGCGAATCCATATTAATGTAATGCGATGCTTCTTTAAAGCCAACATCCGCACCTGCAATTGTTACATCCTGATCAGAGACTTGATCTTGAGTGCTATAAGCTATTTGATCAGAAAAATAATTAATATTGGCAAAGCGCTTATTAAAATCCTGAGCCTGATAGGCATTATCTGCAACTTGATATGACAGGACACAACTTCCGCCTGCTGCTAATAAGGTATCTTTTTGACACGTTTTTTGGATGTTTTGCTTATTCTGCATATTTTTAAGTGTCACACCTTGTGGCAACGTCAAAGCAATCGTTTTAATCATCATTGCCCGAGTACTATGATTGGTAAGTGTCTGTTGATACTCCCCTGGTGTTTTAATATCGAGACTTAATAAGGTTGCCGGTACGGAATAGGCATTAACGCTAACCGGAACCAAATCTTGCGCATTATCAGCAATCACCTGAAAAATGGGGTTATCATGGTATTTGTTTTGCTCAAGCGCTTGATAGAAATACTTAATTGCCTCACCCGCAATATTCTCATCAGGCTTAACAAGAAGCGCTATCGTCAACGTTTGCTTAGATGCTAACATTGTCGTATTAGCCGATATCATCTTCGTGATTGTACTATAATGACCACCTGTAATATCTTGTAAATCTAATGCAGCAATCACTGCATCTGGTGCGTGACTTAGGTCAACCTTTACATCTTTGACTGCTTCATTATTAGGATTATGAATCACAAACTGCATCATACCACCTGGTGTTATCGTGATGGATGATTGCAACTGCAAAACATTTGTCATCTCACTGGCAGGTTTAAATGTTGTTTTCACAGGCACTTCAATCGCTGTTTGCGAAGCACCACTTAATGCGATCTTTACATCACCATTAATGGCAGTTGGAGCCAAGGATTCAACACTATAGTAAAGATTACAACTTTGCCCTGCTTGCAGGTTTACACCTGTGCCATTTGACCAACATGAATCTGCATGACCAGACTCAAGATGAACATACTGAGCAACAGTTGGTGATATCGATACTGCTGTGATGTGCACAGATTTTGATGGTGATTCAGCAGCACCGACTTGATTCATTTCAAACGTTTGATCCATACCTACCTTTACTTGAATTTCAACCTCTGAGCTTCTATCTGTTGCGGTTTCTGGCGTTAATTGCTCAGGCATATCACTGCTGACTGCAAGAGGGCTTACTATTGGCGCCGAACCACTGCTATTGCCACCACTACCACCACAACCAGCAATGGCTAATACCGTCATACTGGTTAAACAAAATACTGATTTCTTAATCCAAGGCATAGATATTCCTCTTTGGCTATTTTTAAATGACAGAGATAAATTTAAGATCCATAACACTATGATTGCTATGGATCTTGTTAGATTGCAAAGTGTACTAAGCACACCTTAAGAAGATAAGTGTACAAAATACACCCTATCATTTTTGATTTTAGCTATTACTGTTTTTTAATCTGCATACCATTGACCACATCGATATCTTGAAACTTAGGAGATGAGCCCAACATTGGGATTGGGTTCTCAGTCTGCCATGGTGAGTTTTTATCATACCCCATCATATACATTTCATTGACTGAACCATCCGTGCTAAAGTGTGTTGTCTCTCGCTTGCCTAACATATAGATATATTGATCGACTAAATTTACAGGGTTATAGACAATTTGCAGGTTTAACACACCATAATATGGGTTAACTGATTGACTTATTAGCTGATAGCCCTCTGTAAGCTCGCCTGCCAAACTTGCCGGATCAATTAATACCATGTCACTTGCTTGGCACTGATCATTACCTGTAATCACTGATAAAACACCATTTTCTTTACAGCCCAATACGGCTTTGTATACTTTTTTCATTGTCGAATTACCACCTTTTTGTGACGTACCTGTCGGATGTGTACCAAACAGAATGTCATAGTGCGGCACTGGCGTTAATTGTATTCTTGGATTAACCGCCAAGGTAAAAATCTGTCCATATTGACCTGAACCCGCCGGTGGGTTATTCTCAGGAATAGACTCCAAATTATTCCACTTGTTGTTACTGTATAATGCAACATTACCATTATTTTTATACTCAGAGATCATCAACAAAGTGGGTCTATCAGGATTATCATTTTTAAGTGTAAATGGTAGCGCGTTTAATTCACCCAAATAGTAATACCCAGATGGCGCATCATAATACTTCTGCCATGTTGGTGAGCTTGGTGCACCTGGCACACCAATCTCATCAACAGGAATACGATAGATCTCTTGATCTTGAGACACCGTAGCATATAAATACCCTTTATCAAATTCAAGCGATGTAATGCTGACATTCTTTGTTGAATTAGCAACCAACTGCATTCCTTGATTAGTTAGTTGATAAAGTGTCGTATAACGCCCATCAGCATAAACATTACCATGATCATCTGTTACTAAATCAGCAACACTAGAGTCTTCTGTTGAGGTTTGTCCTATCTCTTGCCAATTATTAACATCAAATAAAAAGCCATCTGCTTTGTCTAAAATATTATGATATAACTTATTGTCTTTCATTAGATATAGATTTTGTAATGGCCTTAATTCATAGCTTTTCATCTGTCCTGGCAAGCCTATTGATATATGATCAATGGCAAGTGCTGGGGCATTGGTTTTATGAACGTAGACTTTACACTGACTTGGTGTAATATCCTCTCCATCGATTGTTGCCGCTGGCATCATAATTTTACCATTATTGATATCACACGACTTGGGACAAGAAAGCGCTGTACACCATGGTGAATTAATACCTGTGGTTAACACTTGATAAGCATTTTGGTTTTGTGGCATATCTATATCTATTTCTTTAGCAAGCGATGTGTAGTTTGATAAGGTAATTGCTTGCGTGTTTAACCCAACTCCGCCACTATCAACATGACTTTCAAAGCCTAACTCATTAACAACATGCAAGTTGAGCTTACCATCATCAATCGTCAAATGAAGATCCGGAGAAACTTGCATATTATAATCACCAGCCACAACATTACTATGCGCCTCAATCGTTAAATTACAACTCTCAGCAGATGCCAATGAAGTTAATGCAGTACAAGAGTTTGTCGTAGCTCCCAGTACCGCAAAATTTGCGCTAACTAACTGCCCTGCTTGATTATAAAAGTGTATATCATTTGTTAAGCTTGTTGCAGTTGGAATTTGCCAGTTAAATGCACCTGTATTCTCAATCGTCATATTAACCGTGCTTGTCTCACCTTGCTGAGGGCTGAGCATATATAAATTACCATGTGTTAATTGCGCCTTGTTTTGTGTAAGGTTTATCGGCACATCATATTTAACGCCACCACTTAAGGTGATCTCAAGTTTTGGTTTCACGCCATTGCTAGTTATGTAACTATTAGGATCTGCATTTAAACTAACACTCTTTAAATTGCTATAATGCAATGTCAATGGGTAAGTCGTATCATCATTTACAAGGCTTAACCCAACGCTATCTCCTGTAATCAAAGCAATATTTTCAAGCTGTGTTTGTGAGCTTCCGCTATATTCAAATTGATAGAAATGATCCCCAGGTGAATCAACATTGATATTTGAATCAGCTAAATCAAATGGTGCTTTGACATCAACTGGTGGACAAACTTTATTACCATTAGATGCTGTGGCATAAATCAAACAGCTTTCTGCATTATCGAGCAAGCTACCTTTATTGGCATTTAACCAATCAGATACACTTTGATCCATCGCAGGTGTGAAACTAAACTGATAAGACTGTGAGGGTGCTAAGCTGTTAATCACCAGATTATCACTATCTCCTGTTAAGACTTCAGGGATATGCAGCCTCACACCACTTAAGCTTTCATATTGTGACGGGTTGGTGATTTCAAGGGTATTTACCTTACCTGCTGTTAAGGTTAAATCACTTAATTGCGGTGATATATAATCAACATTATCATCACCTCCCACAGTCAGTGCTTGATGCAGAAGCTGTATGTTTTGCCCATCGACTGTCGCGTGAACATTGATAAAGCCATTAATGGCCTCGGTTAATGCTGTATCACTATTAAACATAAGCTTTTGTCGAATATTACAATGTTCACCGGGTTGTAATGTCATGCCATCAACGCAACTGCTTATTTCAGCTTCACTGGCAAGAGTAATAGCTGAAAGCCCTTCTAAGCTAAAGCTTGGGATACTATCTAATGTGATAGCATGCGTTGCATGATTTGTTAGTTGATAGCTGACGTACACGGGATTTTCATCTGCCTCAACTGTCGAGAATTTAACCTTGCTTGGTATAAACCCTGCATCAACGGGATCAAATAAATAAGCATTTGTCGTTGTTGTATAAATCACATTTTTTGCATCTGCTAAATTGTTTTTAGCCGCAATCTCAAGGGCGATCTGATCAGGAGTCGTATGACTTAGACCAAGTACTAATGTACAACTTTGCCCAGGCGCAATACTACCTGCACTTAAGCAGCTAGATTGCGCTGGAGCAAGGGTTACCCCTTGGGCAAGCTCATTATTTGCTAAATCAATGATTTTATAGTCAGCACCATTATCACTCATATGCCAGTCAAATTGACCATTATTGGTCATCGTTAGTGTTTTTTGTAATGTACTGCCGTCTACTAATGGCTTTTGCATCTGGCTTAAGAAGTTAGGGGTAATATTAATATCATTGCTTGTTATCTGATTATCAACGTGGATTTGTTTTTGCAATGATTTATTTTGATTGTTCAGACTATAATCCACCTGATACATCGCACTACCCTCTGCTGAGCTAATGACTTCAAGCGGGATATGCACGGTACTATTGGCATTAACTGTTAATGGAAAATAAAGCGCTGGGTCAAGGGTTACTCCTGTCATACCATGACCTAAAGTCAAGGCAGTAACAACCATCGGGCTCGTTGTTGGATTATGTAAACTAATCGACTGATTATCAGTGGCCGTTAATGTTTGATTATCTGCCTCTAGCGTATATTTAGTTACGTCAAAGCTTGGGTACAATGCCAACATGTTTGCTGCTGTTAAGCTTAAGTCATGTGTTGTTTGATTCGTTAATAATGCATCATAGTGCGCGTCAATATAGCTCTCAGCTGCAACGCTTGAGTTAAAGCTCAGTGTAAAGATATAAGACTGACCCTGCTTTAATACTGGAATCATTAAGCTTGATTGGCTTTCAGCTGTTAATAAATCACGTAAATCTTGCGGTAAATGTAATGCTAAATTAACAATATCTTGATCGCTATTATTCTTCAATGCAATTTGTATACGCTCATTATTTATGCTACTTGGTGTGACTTCACTTAAACTTACACTCGGCAATACCGCACTGGCATCATTACTTGCTGCCGCAATTACATTAAGCGCTGATAGGTCAAGTTGTGCAATATTTTGATGTGCTTGTGTATTAATATCGGCATCAATGCTGATTTTCCCTTGGGCAAGTGCACCAATAGCTGTCGGATTAACAAGACCGATGCTTAACACACAGCTTGCGCCTCTTGCCAAGCTCATACCATCTTGACAGGCGTTGGCATCTGCTAAGGGGTCATTAACGCTTTTGTAGCCTTGAGGTAGATGCACTTTAATATTCGTCATCGCTTCCTGATCATCATTGGATAATAATAAGCGATATATTGCCTGAGTATCTGTGGTATTAATCACGTAAGGAATCAGTTGATACTTAGGTGATAGTGATACCTTTTGATCAACCAAGCTTAAACTCACTGTTTTGACGCCATCTTGTGCAACATTATCACCCAATGGAATATTAATAGTGGCACTATCTGGAACATTTTGAGCAATATCTTTGGTGTAACTTACATTTAATGTGCAAGAGCCGCCAGGCTTAACCACTTTGCCACTTAAGCAACTTTGTCCTGTTGAGGATGCGCTTACCGAAATACCTTCGCCGCCCACCTCATAATCACTTGCATTTGTAGAAGGATACCAATCAAATTCGCCATTATTGGTAATCGTTAACGTTTTAACTAAATGATCAACATACGGTAATACATGACTATTGACACTTAATGATTGTGCTTTGATTAACGCATCAATATCTAATTGGTAATCTAACGCTTTTGTTTCATTGCCAGAGTGTGTTTGATAGTCGACACGAACTTTAACAACACGCTCGGCAACATCGCTATCAAGCTTGATATAAAGCGTTTTGGTTGAGTTAGCTAAAACACTTAGCTGGCTTTGATTAACAGTTATCCCTTGTTGAATAACATGACCTTGACTATCCAATAATGCAATGCTGACATGATCATAATTTTGGTTGGTATTGTTCTTTAAAGTTACCGGATAGAGTGTTTGTGTGCTATTAAGCGCAGCGGTTGGAGCTGATTTGATTTCTAAACCGCTATTGATATCAATATTTTGAATCATGGTTCTTTTCAAGTTATCTGCAACAACATAAAACTGATTTAATGCATTGGTAATCGTCTCTTTAGTCACATCATCGGGTAGATGAAATGCTAGTGTTGCACTTTCACCTGGCGTTAATGCGTCAATATGCAAATGTGTATCCGTGCTTATACCAGATAAAGCAGCAGGTAATACAAGCTTTAGATGACGCAAAGTTTGGTCTGATTGATTGGTCAATACAATACT
Source organism: Cysteiniphilum sp. (assembly GCF_057495195.1). NCBI lineage: Bacteria > Pseudomonadati > Pseudomonadota > Gammaproteobacteria > Thiotrichales > Fastidiosibacteraceae > Cysteiniphilum > Cysteiniphilum sp. The sequence goes on from NZ_JBXTEF010000041.1 coordinate 38,901, forward strand.
ACTATCAGCACCTAACATAATCTCTAAAGGCGTTTGCTCAACCGAGTACGTAAAGTTATCACTTGCCAGAAAGGTTTGATTTACAGGTGCATTAAGCGCAAAATCAGTATTACTATGCTGATACTTAATCGTCAGATGTGTATCTAAATGCACAGGAGCGTGACATGATACGCTAAAGGCAAGCTGACATTGCTCACCTGTTGTTAGTGTTTTATATGATCCGTTACTTTGGAGACAGCTGTTTGTTGTATCCGTATTAAAGGTGGCGTTACACCCTTCAGGTAGCGCATCAAAATATGCCTGCTGTATTGTCGCACTGCTACTGACTGATGTACCAACTCCCGTGATGGTATTGCTTGCATTATTAGCAATCATCACACTATCACTACAACTGGAATCACCATTTTCTGCTGCTTGACATAAGTAATTATTGCTATTACTTGCTGCAAGTACCGCAGTTACTGACGCGTCATTCGAGCTTGAGCTGCTACCACCTCCGCCACCGCAACCAGAAAGCACGACGGCAACGGCAATGCAACTTAATTTAATGGGTAAACCAAATTTATTAAATGGGTTAGATAAATTAGAAATAAGATTGTTTTTCATATGCTCCTCTTTGAATCATTCTGATATTTAACATCACAAATACAAAACTGGTCACTGTTTGTGCCAGGGAGCATAGTTATACTTTTTTTAAATAGGACTTATTAGTGTATAAAATACACCCTGTATTTTATACTTGTGTCCTCACATTTCTCATCTAAACTTGATACAGTCAGGTGTTAACGGATATAGCTACATGGGTAATAAGTATACAAAAAATGATTGTATTAATAAAAATGACAATAATGACAACACTCATGAGAATGATAAAAACACCTACTACCTTAATTCATTTAGTCATTTATCAACAAAAGACATGACAGCTATCTATCGCGATTGCCAGTACAATGAACGCGCAATTAAAGAGATTCTGACACTTATTTCACAAGATGGCATTATTGGTTTTGATTTTTTCCGTGTGACTAAATCCTATGACTTTAATTATGTTGGCAGCACCGTACCTGATGAGCTTAAAGCTTACTTTAGATTGGGATTTTGGCAGCTTGATGCCCTTTATGGCACACTCAATCAAGAAGCCTATCGCATCATTGATTATAGTGAGTTTCCACAGCAGCAGCCTGCCAAGCAAAATTTTGATGAATACCTAACACTCGTCACTGAAAGACTTTATGCTGATTATAAAGATGTCTTACTTTTTAACACCACTAAAGCCTCATTTAACTTATGCAGCTTCAAGAAAAAGGCGCAATATTTCCAACGTTTACGCTCGACAATGAATCTTATCTATAAACGCATTCATATCCAACAACTATTAACGCCCTCTGCTGAGGATATCAAACGCTTAAAAGCACAGAATACACCGCAATTTGAACAACCAAGACTTGCTTTAATTCAAGCACTTTATAATCTCACAGAAAGTGAGCTCATGCATCTTAAAACCATTGCTGCAGGTGGTTCAGCAAAGGATATTGCACGCCAATCGGGACGCTCATATCGCTATATTCAAAATATTATTCTTGAGTTGATTGAAAAGCTCGAGCTTATTAATAAGGATGAGCTTGAAACTATTGCCCAGATTATTATGACCTATGAAGATTAAAAATGCATATATACATAGTATTTTAAAGAATTTTGCATATCAGGGTTGCGATCAAGCACTTTATTGGTAAAGATATTACACATTCTGTAATTAAGTATGCTTTTAATCTTATGAAATACTTGCCTGCTAATAACACATCAACCTATGCTTCTCGAGTAACTGATGTTAACAATGAGTATTTCCATCAACTGATTAAAAGCATTGATCTTAATCAAACCATCGGCACATTAGAGTATGATAAACAACATTTTATCTTAATTGGCTTTTGCTGTGATGAAGGTGTGAAGCGCAATCAAGGTGTTATAGGCGCCAAAGAAGGTCCTGAATACTTTAGACGTGCGTTTTTTAACTTAGCAGCACATCTAGAGAGTAATACCATGCTGTATGATGCGGGTAATGTCCATTGCGATAGCAATGATCTTGAGGCAGCACAGCAGTTATTAGCAGAATATGTTGCTAAAGTCATACAACTTAACGCCACACCGATTGTCATTGGCGGTGGGCATGAAACGGCTTGGGGACACTTACAAGGCCTTTATAAAGAAAAGTTAAACCCAACAATTGTTAACTTTGACGCACACTTTGATTTGCGTGAAACTTTAACAGGCGACCTTGGCAGCTCAGGTACCCCATTTTATCAAGCATCACGTTACTTAAAAGATCAACAACTAGACTTTAACTATTATTGCTTAGGTGTGCAGCCGCTTGCTAACACTAATCGTTTATTTGATTACGCTCATGCGACCAATACACAGTATTTGCTTGCTGAGTCCATCAACAACAGCCCACAAGACTTGTCATTTATTGACAAAATTACAGCACAAAATAAGCAAATCTATATCACGCTATGTCTTGATGTTTTTCAAGCAGCGCTTGCCCCAGGGGTGAGTGCACCACAAGCATTAGGTATTGATAGCCCTTTTGTCACAAATGCATTACGTAAGCTCAAGCAATCTAAAAAAGTAATTGCTTTAGATATCGTTGAGCTTAATCCAAAAAAAGATATCGATAACAGAACCGCTAAACTTGCAGCAGCACTTCTTGCTAATTTTCTACAATGTGAATCAAGGTTTAAATTATGCACAGTATTTTTGTGCCAGCAACTCAAATGCTGCACATAGCCTTCCAA
>NZ_JBXTEF010000042.1:0-12998 GCF_057495195.1 Cysteiniphilum sp.
GGTGCTTAGCTCAGCTGGGAGAGCATCGCCCTTACAAGGCGAGGGTCGGGGGTTCGAACCCCTCAGCACCCACCAGAGATTTAGAAAGGCCTCCAATTGGAAGCCTTTTTTGTTTGTGTCACATAATAGTGCTTGAGTTTTAAGCTGCTATCTGTGACAATAGCGCGGCTCTTTGCTGTTGCCCTTATATTCAAGGTGCGCGATAGCTTATCGAGAGTAGATACGATAAACCGAAAGGAGTAAAATTATGAAACATTATGAAATCGTGTTCATGGTTCACCCTGATCAAAGTGATCAGTTACCAAACATGTTGCAAAAATACCGTGAAATCGTTGAGTCTAAAGGCGGTAAAATTCACCGTTTAGAAGACTGGGGGCGTCGCCAACTTGCTTATCCAATCGCTAAGCTTCACAAGGCACATTACATTTTGATGAATATCGAATGTGATACTGAAGCGTTGAACGAGTTAAACGAATCATTCAGATACAATGATGCGATTTTACGTCGTTTAGTGCTTAACCAAAATGAAGCGATCACTGAGCCATCAATCATGATGGCAAAAGATGAGAAAAAAGAAGTTAAAGAAACAAGCCAAACGGCTGAGTAAGGAGAGGAAAGATGCGTCCAAATCGTCGTCGTAAAGTATGTCGTTTTACCGTTGAAGGTGTTAAAGAGATCGACTACAAAGATTTAAATACATTGAAAGGTTATATCACTGAAACTGGTAAAATCGTTCCAAGTCGAATTACAGGTACATCAACTAAGTATCAACGTCAACTTGCTAATGCAATCAAAAGAGCAAGGTTTTTAGCGTTGATTCCTTACTGTGATCGTCATTTTAACTAATCTTTAAGTTTAGAGGTCTTTGACAATGCAAGTTATTTTAAAAGAAAAAGTAGAAAACCTAGGCACGCTGGGTAGTGTTGTAAATGTGAAGCCAGGTTATGCGCGTAACTACTTAGTGCCTTATGGCAAAGCAGTTCAAGCAACTGAAGCAAACATTGCTGCTTTTGAAAAACAAAAAGCAGAATTACAAAAATTAGAAGCTGAGCGTTTAACAACTGCTAAAGCAAAAGCTGAGAAAATCTCAGGTCAAGTATTCACAATCAAAGCGGCCGCTGGTGACGGTGGCAAGCTATTTGGTTCTGTTGGGACGAAAGAAGTTGCTGATGCTATTGCTGCTGTTGGTGTTGAAGTTGAAAAACGTCATGTACGTATGCCAGAAGGTATCATCCGTTCATTGGGTGAGTACGAACTATCAGTTCACTTACACACAGATGTTGATGCTGATATCAAATTGGTTGTTATTGCTGAATAATTACGTAATTATTCACTAACTGCTACACTTAAGCCGCATATTTTGCGGCTTTTTTGTTTTTTAACGGAATAACTATACCGTCCGCAAACCATTGAATTTCTCGTATTTTTGAATGATTGGATTTTGCTATTAGTCCTAGCTGTTACCTGCAATCCAATCACTCAAAAATATCAATAACTTCTTTGATATTAAACATCACAAAATGATTCACGAGTGCTATAAAGTGTTACGAATAGACTGGCATAGCAAATTTTAGTTTTTAAAGCAGATAAGTGCGTAGCACTGTTTGAGTGTAACGAGTTTTGCAAGTTCCTCTTTTGACTTTCATTCGTATTTGACAAGCAATAAATTAAAGGCTTTAGCGCTAAATTTTGGTATACTCTATGGCGATTTGTTTTGAATGAAAATGGAGTGACTGAATGTCCGACGTTAAAACTTATGATTCGTCAAATATTAAAGTATTAAAAGGGCTTGAGGCAGTACGTAAACGCCCTGGCATGTATATTGGGGATACGGATGATGGCTCAGGTCTTCATCATATGGTATTTGAAGTGGTTGATAACTCCATCGATGAAGCATTAGCAGGGTATTGTGATGATATTATTGTGACTATGCATACCGATGGTTCGGTGTCAGTTAGTGATAATGGTCGTGGGATTCCTGTGGATATACACCCTGAAGAAGGGCGTTCAGCAGCAGAAGTTATTATGACGGTACTGCACGCAGGTGGTAAATTTGATGACAATTCTTATAAAGTATCAGGTGGTTTGCACGGCGTTGGTGTATCAGTGGTTAATGCGTTGTCTGAAAGTCTGGAGCTACGTGTTTGGAAAAATGGCAAAGAATATGAGCAATATTATGCTCATGGTGAGCCATTAGCACCGTTAAAAGCAATAGGTGACACAACAAAACAAGGGACAATGATTCGCTTTAAGCCATCACCTCAGACTTTCTCAATTGTTGAGTTTAATTATGATACGTTGGCAAAGCGTATTCGTGAACTATCTTTTTTAAACTCAGGTGTTAAAGTTCAATTGATTGACAAAATCAATGACCAAAATGTGACTTTTCAATATGAAGGAGGTATTAGCGCGTTTGTTGAGCACTTAAATAAGAGCAAGACACCATTAAATCAAAATATTATTAGCATCCAAGGTGAGCGCAATGATGTTGTTGTTGAGTTGGCGATGCAATGGAATGAATCATATCAAGAAAACGTCTATTGCTTTACGAACAATATTCCACAGCGTGATGGCGGAACGCACTTATCAGGCTTTAGAGCAGCGTTAACACGCACGATTAATGGTTATATTGAATCAGAAGGCTTAAATAAGAAGCTTAAAATCAGCACGTCAGGTGATGATGCCCGCGAAGGGTTAACTGCTGTATTATCTGTCAAAGTTCCTGACCCTAAATTCTCATCACAAACTAAGGATAAACTCGTATCTTCTGAAGTAAAAACCGCGGTTGAAGCATTGGTAAACGAAAAGCTGCAAGAGTTCTTACTTGAAAACCCGAATGAAGCAAAATTGATTTCCAATAAGATTATTGATTCAGCACGCGCTAGAGAAGCGGCAAGAAAAGCACGTGAAATGACACGTAGAAAAGGTGCTTTGGATATTGCGGGCTTGCCAGGCAAGCTTGCTGATTGTCAGGAAAAGGATCCGGCACTATCTGAGTTATATATCGTCGAGGGGGACTCTGCGGGTGGCTCAGCTAAGCAGGCACGTGATCGCAGAACACAGGCTATTTTGCCATTGAAAGGTAAGATCTTAAACGTTGAGAAAGCACGCTTTGATAAGATGTTAAGCTCGCAAGAAGTGGGCACGTTAATCAAAGCGTTGGGTTGTGGTATTGGACGTGATGAATATGATCCGGATAAAACAAGATATCATCGCATTGTTATTATGACGGATGCTGATGTCGATGGTTCACATATTCGTACGTTACTTCTAACTTTCTTTTATCGTCAAATGCCTGAGCTTATTGAACGTGGTTATATCTATATCGCACAACCGCCATTGTATAAGGTCAAACGTGGTAAGCAGGAAACTTATCTCAAAGATGACGCTGCTTTAGCACAATATTTAGGAAGTATCGGGATTGAAGGTGCGTCGTTATTTCCAGGGGACAACATCCCGCCTATCTCAGGTGTCGGTCTGGAAACTCTATACCAACAATATCAAAAAACCAATGCAAAAATCACTACCTTATCGCGCCGCTATCCAGTGAATGCGCTTAAAGCATTTGTTAGTTATGAGCCGTATCCTGCGGCAAGCGATGAATCAGCATTTAATGCTTGGTGGCAAGGCTTTGCTGAGCATGCTAATAAGCTTTCTGGTGGCTATGAATTTTATACGACTGCTATCCATAGTGAACAGCATGAAGATGAAAAAGTGATTAAACTGAAACTTTCGCGCTTATTACATGGTGTAAACACTGAATATAGCTTTAACTTGAGCTTCTTTGAAAGTAAAGATTATCAAAGTATTGTTGAATTAGGCACAGCACTTAATGGTCTTTTGACTAAAGCCGCTTACGTTGAACGTGGCAGCAAAAAAGAATTTGTTGATACCTTTGAGCAAGCGATGGAGTGGTTAATCTCAGAAGCCAAGCGTGGGCAAAATGTACAGCGCTATAAGGGTTTGGGTGAGATGAATCCAGAACAACTCTGGGAAACGACAATGGATCCTGCTGAGCGCCGTATGTTGCAAGTCACCATTGCCGATGCAGTTGCTGCTGATGAGTTATTCTCAACGCTGATGGGTGATGATGTTGAGCCAAGACGCGACTTTATTGAAAGCAATGCGCTTAATGTCGTGAATATTGATGTATAAATGATGTGCCTTTAATCTTATCATGGTTATGCCAGTGATCAACATACATCTTGGTGGTGCCTGCAATGGCGGCTGGAATAACAATAATATTAAAAAATGGAATCATCAAAAAAACCGTAGTGATAAAGCCAAAACCTAGACTTAGAGATTTTTGTTGTGAGAGTTGCTTTTTCATTTGCGGGAAGCTGATTTCATTATTATCAAAAGCATAATCAGCGTATTGTACGACGTTAAACCAACATAACAGTGCAAACCACAAAACACTGGTAAATAGATTAACCACTGGAATGAAGTAACACAACAGAATAATCAAAACCCACGGCAGGAAAGAGAGTAGTTTCTTAAATTCACGGGCAATGGATTTCGGGGCAATAAGCATGAGCTTAGCCAATGTAAGCTCACTACCAACTTCTTGCCCAGTTAGTTGTTTTTGTACTTTCTCAGCAAGAAAGCTGTAAAAAGGGGCGGCAATAATAAGCGCGATTGCAGTAAAAAGATAAGCACTAAATAGCAACAATGCCAAAATTGCGATGAGGTAAATCAACCAACTAAGCCATGTGAGCCAGCTAGGTAAGTGAGTATCTACCCAGTTGATGAGTAAAGAGATCTCATGCAGGCTAAACCACCATAGTGCGATAAAGATTATGGTGTTGATAATAAGTGGGATTATTGTATAGCGTTTGATGCCTTTCTTAAAAATAAGTGTTAATCCGCCAAAAAAATAGCTGATACCACTGTTGTTAGCTTGATGTTGCGTCATGGTTATTCTCCAATTACATCGGCAGTATTTTGATAAAGGTGAGTCAATAGTGCCTGTTCTTCTACTGTAAAATCCAGTGATTCTTTACCTATAAGATTGAAGCTTTGCTTGCTATAGATTGGGTTTCTACTCTGCAAATAAGTCTTAAGATGATGATATTTATCACTATCAGTCTCAAATGATATGATCTGCCCATTCTTAATCTCAAGCGTGATGTTGTTATCTTCAAAAACAAAGCTGCGGCTAAAGGGTAGTGTTTTGCCAAAGCGCCATTGCCAAGTGAGCAAGGTGTTTTCTTCATCCGTAACTTGTTTGTTTTCCATATGCTCAGGGATATAGGTAATATGATGATTAAACTGATTTAAAAAACAATCGCGTATCTTTGCAGCACTAATCTCAGGATTGATTACTGCCAGATTGATAACGCTTGAGCGTTTGGAGTGGACACCTTTAGTCGTTAATGAGTCATCAATATTGTGATGCAAATAGTGATATAGGTTACTGGTGTCGGCATTAATCAGCAATGTCCCATGATGAAAGGATTTATCCTTTGTCTCACGAAAGGCGCTGCCTGAAATTTTATAATCAACTCCTTCATGTGTTACCAAGATATCATTACGTTCAGAAGCATGTGCATTAATGCCGCAGCTTTTAAGTGTATTTACAATCAACGCAAGATTTGCTTTTTTATCATAATTTTGAGACTTTGCCATGATTGTATAGTTTAGGTTCCCTAGGTCATGATAGACCGTACCACCACCGCTTTGACGGCGGACAATGGGGATATTGTCATTGTTCAAAGCATCGATGTTACACTCACGCCATGGGTTTTGCGCGCGCCCAATAATCACAGAAGGTGCGTTTTGCCAAAGGTATAAAATAGGCTCATCGGTTAACATCTCACGAAAAAGCCAGTTCTCAACGGCAAGGTTATAAAAAGGATCGTGGCTTGTGGCAATATAAACGTTCATATGGATTGTTTGTGTGACTGATTAAGCTTTTTATAAAGTGGCAGTTTATACCCATCACAAACCATTTTACAGTACTTCTTTGTTTTAACTGTATAAATAATAAGTAAGGAACTAAGTTGAATTTGAATTATTACTTGAGTGCTTAACATCAGCTGCATACCTTTTCCTTCAGGGAAAAAGGGGTAGATGATGCAATCTGTTTTTTATCACTGTATAGGCTTTATGGATATGAATCCCATATATTTCATATTGCAACGATATATTGACAGTATTTTGATGAATAGCTTAAATAGTCTAATAATTGATAAACTAAAAACTACTAAGTCATGATAAATGATCAGACAAAGCAATGGAAATCAATAACAGAGCAATTACAAATATTAAAAGAGCGTAATTTAGTTATTCATAATAAAGATCGTGCGATGCGCTATCTAAAAAAATTAGGCTATTATCGTTTGAGTGGATATTGGTATCCATTAAGGAAAGTTAGCATCGGAAATTATCAGGATAACGCCATTAGTAATCAACGCTCAGATTTTTTTATGCAAGGAGCTTCTTTCGATAGTGTAATTTCCTTTATGTATTCGACAAAAAGTTGAGGATATTAGCAATAGATGCCTTAGAACGAATAGAAATGGCATTAAGGGTTGATATAGCACATCTATTGGGGCAGAAAAACTTGTATGCACACGAGATACCAGAGTGCCTACATGGCAAATTCAGTAAAAAAGTCAAAGAAAGAGGTAAACATCAAGGGCAGACTTTACATCAAATTTGGCTCAAGAAATATAACATGATGTTGCAGCGTTCTAAGAACTTGCCATTTGTGGATCACTATTTGAAGAAATATAAAAAATTACCTATATGGGTGGCTATAGAGGTATGGGATTTTGGAATGATGTCGAAATTATATGCAGGAATGAAGATTAAGGATCAGCAGATAATAGCAAGTAGATATGGTGTTCAAGATGAAAAATCCTTCGTGCAATGTGAAAAGCCTCAATTATATTAGAAATGTTTCTGCCCACCATAGCCGACTATGGAATATAAATATTTTAGAAAGGGCTCATCCATTGCAAAATGATAATTTTTGGTGTTTGTTAGATAATGCAAAGCCATTTTTCTATTTTTGCTTGATAAAAAAATTAATGGATGTTGTATGTCCAACTTCAAAATGGGGAGAAAGGTTTTGTTACCTATTAGAAAAAGAGTTCCCCAAAAATGAGCATTTGAGCTTAGATGATTTTGGAGTAATTAAGGGCTGGGAATCTTGGGAGCTCTGGAGTTAACTTTTTTATAAAACAGAAAGCCAGTGCGTACGCGAACTAACGCGAAGTGGCACTGGGCATATTCGCTTTGGATTCTAGATGAAGATCTTGATTAAGTCAATATCTTACTAAGTTATTTTGATTCAATACATAGAAAGACTACTATCAAGCATCGCATTGGCTGCCATCACCAGTGGTGAGATAACTTCGGCAGCACCTAGAGATTTTGCTTTATTGATATTATTTTTTTGATTGATACGAATGGTTATTTTAGCGACCTTTGATGGTTTATGATCATTTAGAAATTCATTTATACTCAATAAAGTAATGATATTATCAGCATCTTTTTCATAGGCGATGATTACTGCATGCGCATCAATAATACTTGCTTTATCGAGAATGTCGGGGTCGTTGGCGTTGCCATGCAATGTTAACGATTTAAGCTCGGTACTATCAGCAGTTTCACTGTGCTCGCTATCAATAATCAGGAAGCTTTTATTTTGCTGTTGTAATTCACTGATAATAATGTGTGTTAAATCATTTAAACCGCAAATAATCACATGATCTTTCATATGCTTTTTCCCTTTGTTGAATGTTTGAAATAGGTTTTGCAAGCGATCGATAAAGGCGCTAACAATAAAGGTTAAAACAGCGGCGAATGCACCTAGCCCGATAAAAATCATCGACACGACGAAAAGCCGTGCTTCATCGGTAATGGGGGTGATGTCGCCATAACCGACCGTACTATAAGTTACGACAGTAAAGTAGATGGCATCTGGCCAGTCTTTTATACTATTGAATTGATCGCGTAGCAGATAAGCGCCGATCACACCATATAGAAATGCTAAAATAAATGACAAAATAACAATAAACTGTGCATAACTGAGCTTGATCGTTTTCGAGCGCACATTAAATACTTTCCAACTAATGGCAAGACCTATAATTTCAACAAAATAAAACCACGTCAAAAATCCTGAACGGTTGTAGACAAAGATATTGGTTAAGAACAAGGTGATGAGCATTAATAATGCTAATATCCAGAAAAAACGCAAGCGCCGATAAATCCCGCGACCAATGAGCAACATTAAGTAACCAATAAAGCATGAGATAACCGTATTAAACTCTTTAAAGCCTTGTCCTGCAATAATATGATTAACGAATTGCACGCCTTCATCGTGAATGGCTGCTTCAATAAACGGAAATACCCCAATTAAAATGGCAAACACGCCATTTAAAAATAATAAAATAGCCAAGAATAGCGGAATGTTAAAATGCATAAGCTTTTCTTTTAAAGGGTGCACAAGCCTCGGCATAAGCTATCCTTAATCATGAGTATTGCTATATAAACTATTAATTGAGTGTAGAAGATAAAATATGAATGTAAAGGCGTTTTGTAGCTGTTATAAACGTCGCCATAAGGTATGGTCTTTTGATTTTTTATCTAGTAGTTTTAGATAATCCTCATGTGCGTCACATTGTGGATTGAGTGCTAGTAGATCAACCAAGTTAAGCGCTTGATTTGTCGACGTTGATGTATGTCCTTTGGTTAATGTGTCTGTGTTGTTATTGTCTTCAATAGCGGGAGTCATAAGACTAAATAAATCGAGCTGTCCACCGGTCATCATCAAGTAAACATCGGCAAGAATCTCAGCATCCAATAACGCGCCATGCAGTGTGCGATGTTTGTTATTGACACCATAGCGTGAACACAAGGCATCAAGTGAATTTTTTTGTCCTGGATGCTTTTCACGCGCCATAATTAGGCTGTCGATGATATTGCAGTGGTGCTCAAGTTCCCCCCACTTGTTAGGGGATAGTAATTGCAACTCCCAATTTAAAAAAGGTACGTCAAATCCAGCATTATGAATAATTAACTCAGATTGACCAAGGTATGTCATGATGTCATCAATTTTGTCACTAAAAAGAGGCTTATCAGCCAAAAAGTCATTACTTAAACCATGGACTTGCAAGGCACCTGCTTCAACTTCAATATCTGGTTTGAAGTAAAAGTGTAAGTTGTTACCAGTTAATTTGCGATCGATCATCTCAACGGCGCCAAACTCAATGATGCGATGACCAGATTTAAAGTCAAAGCCCGTGGTTTCAGTATCTAAGAATATTTGTCGCATGATTTTTATATGGTAGTCAAAAGTATGGCAATTAGTATAGCGGACTTAAACTGACTTTGACATAATAGCCTGCGTTATTTTAATCAAAATAAAGGACAGGAAGATGAAGAAAATTTTATTAGCTATGGGTTTGTTGTTATCAGTCAATGCTGCACTGGCATGTTCAGCTAAAGAACAAGTTAATATATTGTTTACCTCGCAGCAAGGTGATAATGTATCACATAAAGACTATGTCGGCTTGGGTAAAGCGCTATTTGCCAATCAAATGATCGCTAGTGAGTTGCATGCTTATAATGTCACCATCAATCATAAAATCGGTGAGATTGTTTTGGATATCGAAACGCAAAAAACACCGATTCAAGATATACTAAAGGAAGTTAAGCCGTTGTTAAAAGAGCATGGCTTTAAAGTGTTACGTGTTTCTTTTGAAACACCGATTGAGCGTGCTAGTTCAGCAAAATCTATGCCGGCAAAACAGTCTACAACAAGTGACATGACCGCCGAGTAATAATTAAAAATCAGTGCATATTGAAGCTTAAGTAAAATAATTTAAAATCCTCAGATTATCCCTGCTGTTATATTCCTTGTTAATACTCAAATGGGGGTCGAGTTACCAGCTACTTTTGCTATCACTTCACATGGGGTAATGTTGAGATAACAAAGCATAATCTGAGGAGTGCCTAAATCATAATAAATAATTATAACTATGTCTAGCGCAGCAATGTTAAATTTTGGTAAAAAATCATTGTGTATATGAAGTGATCAGTTTGTTTTTGACGTCTTGCTAACTTTGAAATAGCAAGACTTAAGGAAGGAACATATGCAAAAGATCATTTAAAAATCGCTGACCTAGCTCAGTTGGTATAAAATATTCTGATTGCCTTATTAGTAGCTCACGAGAGATTGCTTTATTGAGTTGTGGGGTAATAGCGTCAATACTAAGCCCTGTTGTTTGCTCAAATTGGCTAATTGAAAAGCCATGTTGTAAGCGCAGTGCGTTTAACATAAATTCATAAGGGCGCTCATCAAGGGCAATATCGCTAGAACCGTAGGGGAACTGTAACTCTTGCATATAAAGCTTGGGGTTTTTGCGTTTCCAATGGCGTTTTATAATACCCGTTTCAGGTGAAGTAATCTTGCCATGGGCGCCGGCACCAATCCCAATATAATCACCAAACTGCCAATAGTTTAGATTATGTCTTGCTTGATATTTAGTATCTTTACAATAAGCAGAGGTTTCGTATTGTGTGAATCTAGCGGATTTAATCAGTGCTTTGCCTTGTTGCTCGATGCTGAATAATAAATCTTCATCGGGAAGCTTTGGTGGTTTGACGGCAAAGGCGGTGTTGGGCTCTAAAGTTAATTGATACCAAGATAAATGCGTTGGGTTTAATGTCAGTGCTTCGCGTAAATCAAATAGCGCATCATCAATGCTTTGATCGGGTAAGCCATGCATTAAATCGATATTAAAATTATCAAATCCTGCATGAGTTAACTCGTTAACGGCATTATAGACATTTTGTGCATTGTGAATGCGACCAAGTGTTTTTAATTTATCATTTTGTAGACTTTGCACACCAAGTGAGATGCGATTGATGCCCATGGCTTTATAGTCACTGAACTTGCCGTGTTCAATCGTGCCAGGATTTGCTTCAATGGTGATCTCAGCATGATCAGCAATGAGCTTGTGCTTAAATAAATACTCAAAGAGTTGGAATAGCTCATTGCTTGGAAATAACGAGGGTGTGCCACCGCCTAAAAAGATACTGTCGAACTGGCGAGCTTGTAAATCGTGTGCGTGACTTTGTAAATCCAATAATAAGGTGTCTAAGTAAGCTTTAGCTGGAATATCGCCCTTTAAATGATGTGAATTAAAGTCACAATAAGGGCACTTCTTAACACACCAAGGAAAATGAATATAAAGGCTTAATGGAGGAAGTTTTAGCATAAAAAAGAAAGAGGGGAGATTATTTTGGCTGACCGATACGAATAACAAGTACATCACAATGTGCGCGTTGTAATACACCATTGGCTGTTGAACCAATAAAGCGCTCAACACCATAACGGCCATGACTACCGATGACTACGATATCACAATTAAGCTCTTCCGCGAGTTTAACAATTTTACGCTTAGGTGAGCCGTGTAATAAATGAAAGTCTGCTTCAAGATCGATTTGTGCTTCAAGTGCTTTCAAATGTTTGAGGTTTTCTTCTTCTAAGTAGTCTTCTAAGTCAGAAATCGAAGGGACACCAGATGCCATATAATAAGGAATATGTGGTAAAACATTCACGACACTTAGTTTGGCATCATTACGTTTCGCTAAGGCAACGGCTTGTTCAATCACAGGTTTGTTGTCAGCATGTAAGTCAGTTGCCAGTAAAATATGTTTGTAATTTTTCATCCTAAGTCTCCAGTGCAGTGTTTTAAAGATTCTAACGATGATCATTCTAAAAAACTTCTTCTGTAAAAGATAGTCAAAGCACCATCAAAAATAATAACAAGCAACAAAATAGCAGTTGAAATCTTAGGGGTAAAAATTTAAGCTAGCGGCTGGTAATTTGTTAATAATTGAAATAACGAAAATAAAGGATAATCACACAAATGAGTATGAATATGAGCAAGCTCATGCAGCAAGCGCAGAAAATGCAAGATCAAATGAAAAAGATGCAAGAAGAGCAGGAAAAGTTGGAAGTGACAGGTGAATCTGGTGCCGGTCTTGTTAAAGTCACGATGACAGGTAAGCATGATGTTAAACGTGTTGAAATAGATCCAAGTTTATTGTCAGAAGATAAAGAAATTTTAGAAGATCTATTAGCTGCTGCGGTTAATGATGCGGTTCGTCGTGTTGAAGAGAACAATAAAAATTCAATGTCAGACATGACGCAAGGTTTAAATTTACCACCTGGGTTTAAATTCCCGTTTTAATTACCTGCTGAAGTTACGCGCTTTTGCTTAACTTCAATTACTTCAAAGATTGACTTTTAAATTATTATGCAAAAACTATTCTCACCCAAAATCGAAGGCTTGATCGAGTCACTTAAAGTATTGCCTGGTGTTGGCAAAAAAACCGCACAACGTATGGCAATCCAGTTATTGGATAAAAAGCAACAAGCAGCACATGAGTTAGCTCAGGCGATTGAAAATGCACTTGATGCGATAAAACATTGTCAGCAATGTAATATGCTATGTGAGGATGATTTATGCCACATCTGTAGTAGTGTCAGGCGTGATAACGCACAGTTGTGTATCGTTGAAAATATGCTCGATATGATGGCGATTGAATCAGCAGGTGTTTATAGTGGCAAGTATTTTATTTTGCATGGCAGGGTATCACCATTAGATGGTATTGGTCCTAATGAGCTTAAATTACCCAAGCTTAAATCACTTGTGGCAAGCCTTGAAGTCAGTGAAATTGTGATGGCATTAAGTCCATCTGTTGAAGGTGAAACAACCGCACACTTTATTTCAGATATGTTAAAAGAGCATGCTTGTACCATCTCGCGTATTGGCTTTGGCGTACCATTTGGTGGTGAGCTTGAGTATCTTGATCAACAGACATTAACACACGCCTTTAAAGCACGGGTTAATTTTTAAATTATTAACTGAGGTTACGTACTCCATTTATTCCAACACCCCACCTCGCAAGCTCGGCACCCCTCTTGCAAAGCATAGGTTTATAGGGATCTTTTTGTAAGTGGGTTTTAAAATGGTTGA
>NZ_JBXTEF010000043.1:0-4002 GCF_057495195.1 Cysteiniphilum sp.
TCAACCATTTTAAAACCCACTTACAAAAAGATCCCTATAAACCTATGCTTTGCAAGAGGGGTGCCGAGCTTGCGAGGCGGGGTGTTGGCAAAATAAAGCACATTAAGTCAATAGCTTAAGATTAAGCAAGCATAAAAAACAAATTACTCAATGCAATCATTAATACTGTTAATATGGCAAAGCCGACATTGACAGTATGTGCCCATTTGATGTGTTTCTCGCAAAGATAATAATTAAGTACAACAGTAATAAGCGTGATAACCATAAATATCAGCACAGTTAATTGAATCTTATCAATCAGGTTAATTGTATTGGCGGGAGGCAGTATCGAATCAGTGGAAATCTTGCTACCAACTACGGCAAAAATCGCAGCGGAGTTTAGTGCTAGACGACTTTTGATATCTTTAATTGGGATAAAGAACATGCCAAGAATTAATATGCAGGCAAGATATAACATGCCAAAGATATGGATAAACATGCGAATGTTAGTGTGTGTCATCTCAACTGAGTAAATCGCTCTGGCATAAGCGGTGTTACTTGAATTATTTGGATTGCCAAAATTTGTATCATAGTGATGGATATAAGTTTGCCAGTTATCAGTGCTTAACGTCCAACCGCTTAAAGGCATCTCATGATCGACATCAGAGTTAACTTCATCAGTTTTAAATATGACAGTATGTGCATTAAAATCAGCATCTTCAATAATGATGGATAACGGTTTCGTGCTAAAAGGGAAGTTCTCAAAACTCCAGTCTTGGGATAAAGTGGCACGGATTTTATATTGTTTAAGTGTTTTATTATCCACAAGTTGTTGAGTACTTTTATAAAGAACAGAGAATTTTTCAGCATTGATGATGTCAAACTCGTTATTCTCAATGATCAGCTGATCAGGATAAATAAACCACAACCAAAAAATCGCAGAAACAGTTTTTTTCTGCAGATTGATATCATAAATATGCGTGATGTAAGCGCCAACTGTAACCTCTGCCGGTGATTTTGGTGCTTTGTTGTTAGCAAAACTAGTTTGTGTATACAACATAAAACTAAAAAGAACTATCAAGAACCTTGCCATATTTGATCCATCAAATTTCCATACGTGACAAAAGTATAGTTGAAATATTTGGAAACATAAGAAACATGATATTTGCAGGTGTATTAATTATGCGCGTAATCCGCTGGAGATTTTAAGAGTAGGTTAGCCTCTTTTAATGCAAAAGATATGGGGAGTAAAGTGACACCATCTAATGTCTGCTTTTCATCGCCGCCGTAGATTAGATAGCAGCTTGCCATTGGGTAGTCATCTTTAAAAGTCATCAGCCCTTTGAGGTCTTTGCGACTAATTTTCTTTTTGCGTTTAACTTCAATGGCGATTAAACCATACTCACCATATAAGATAAAATCCACTTCTTGTTGCGTGCGTGTTCGCCAATAATAAAACTGATATCCTAGATTATAATAGTCATTGCATGCCCTAAGCTCCTGCAAACAAAGCGTCTCAAGTGCGGCGCCATCAATTTCTTCTGGTGAATCAAGTACACCAATAGGGCGTATTGTTCTATATACGCCGACATCAAAAAAATAAAATTTAGGCGCCATGACAACATCGCGCTTAGCCCGCTTGGTAAAAACAGGTAAACGAGCGGAGATCAGGAGATCTTCTAAAATAGTAAAAAAATTTTCGATCGTATGTCTTGAGCTGCCAATTTCTCTGGCGATTTCGGTATAGTTGAGTGTTTCCCCTTGTGAGAAACTCGCTGTTTCTAAAAAACGTGCAAATAATGCAATATTTCGCGTTAAGCTCTCATGCAATACTTCCTCTTTAAGGTAAGTTGCTACATAGCTTTTTAAATATTCGCTGGGTTGAGATGTAAGTAATGCCGTTGGTAAATGACCTGTGTGTAAAGACTTGGCAATATCAAAATGATTAGCTTGTTCAATGGCAGTAACTGGATGCATATGTTTGATCAGTGCGCGACCTGCAAGTAGGTTAACTCCACTTCGTTTGAGTTTGCGTGCGCTAGAACCAGTTAAAATAAATCGTAATTTACGTCCTTCAATGAGACGATGCACTTCATCCAATAAGGCAGGGATTTTTTGGATTTCATCAATAATGATCCATTTGTTATAACCCTCTGGGATGTTGGCATCCAAACGGGTGGCATCACCTAGAAGATAGGTGTACGTATCTTCTTTTAGTAGATCAAAATAAAGACTTTCTTTAAAGTGATATCTCAGCCAAGATGTCTTGCCAGTACCTCTTGGACCAAATAAAAAGTAGCTTTGTTGCGAATTGGGGTCAATATTTAACAGTCGCTTAAACATAAAAAATCGCAATTGGTAGTTAATGATATCTATTTTGTATGAAAATCGAGATTACCGAAAGCGATTTTTGATATTTTGTTATGCCAATTAGTAGTGGCAAGTAACAATAATCACATTTCATAAAATAATATTCGCTGAATTTGGGCGTTATTTCTGATATGATCGATGGCGATTTGAGTAGCTAAAAGTGAGATTTTATGAAGATTGCAATTTTTGGTACGGGCTATGTCGGACTCGTCACAGGAACTTGTTTTGCGGCAATGGGTAATCATGTTTGCTGTGTTGATATCGATCAAACCAAAGTCGATAACCTAAAAAAAGGTATTTCACCGATTTATGAACCTGGCTTGGATGAGCTGATTAAGCGTAATGTGACCAAAGGGCGCCTGCGATTTACTACCGAAGCAAAGACAGCAATTGATGAAGCGCAAGTCATCTTTATTGCAGTAGGGACGCCACCTGACGAGGATGGATCTGCTGATTTACAATATGTATTGCAAGTGGCTAAAACCGTTGCCAGTGACATGAATGAGTATAAGGTCATTGTTAATAAATCAACGGTGCCAGTCGGTACTGAGTATAAAGTAACCGAAGCAATCTCTAATGTGTTAAATGCCCGTGGTGTAAAACTTGATTTTGATGTGGTATCTAACCCTGAATTCCTTAAAGAGGGTGATGCGATTAGTGACTGTATGCATCCAGATCGTATTGTGGTCGGGGCGAACTCCGAGCGCGCGGCAGATGTTATGCGTGAGCTTTATGCACCATTTGATCCCAATCAAAATCGCTTGATGATCATGGATGTACGCTCTGCTGAGATGACTAAGTATGTTGCCAATGCAATGCTTGCAACGAAAATCAGCTTTATGAATGAGATGAGTCAGATTGCTGAGCGTGTTGGTGCAGATATCGAGAAAGTGCGTATTGGTATTGGTGCTGATCGACGTATTGGTTATCATTTTATTTACGCAGGCTGTGGTTATGGTGGCTCATGTTTCCCCAAGGATGTACGCGCGCTTGGACAAACTTCACGTGAATATGGTTATAGCGCACGCATTTTAAATGCGGTGCATGATGTTAATGATGCGCAAAAAGAAGTCCTGTTTACGAAGTTTAATGATTATTTTAACGGTGAAATTGAAGGCAAAACAGTGGCTGTATGGGGGCTTGCATTTAAACCAAATACTGATGATATTCGTGAGGCATCAGCGCGCGTGTTGATTGAAACACTGTGGCAACATGGCGTTAAAGTCAAAGCCTATGACCCTGAAGCAATGGAAAACTTTGCACAAACTTATGGTCAACGTGACGACTATGAACTTGTTGATGAAGCGTATAATGCTTTACATAATGCTGATGCTTTATTTGTAGTTACAGAGTGGCAGAGCTTTAGAAGTCCAGATTTTAGTAAGATTAAAGCGCGATTAAATACCCCTATTATTTTTGATGGGCGTAATTTGTATGATAAGCCACGGATGAAAGACTTAGGATTTAACTATATCTCTATTGGACGATGATAAAGACTTCTTTGATATAGAATACAGCAAAATAATTTACGAGTAACATATAAGTTTAAATAATATTCTTTTTGTGGATAAAATAAAAAACTGTCCTATAGTTAACTGTGTAATGTTAAGTTATCTTGGTGGGATCAGTTATGAACAGTTATAGAATGAGCTC
>NZ_JBXTEF010000044.1:0-19714 GCF_057495195.1 Cysteiniphilum sp.
TTTGGAAGGCTATGTGCAGCATTTGAGTTGCTGGCACAAAAATACTGTGCATAATTTAAACCTTGATTCACATTTGAGTGATTCATTACTGCAATATGCCCACCAAAATAAGCATCATCTAAATGAGTCAGTTGCGGAGATGATGCCAAACCTGCAGTTGAAGTAAGTTTAATATTACGACTTAATAATGCAACTTCAGCACGCTCATCAATACCAAAATTACGCGTAGCATCATCATACATACTATACGCCTGCCCTTTTTTGGCATTATATTTTCCTTTATAAGATGGTGTGTCTATACTAAAAAATCCCGGCGTTGGCGACAATGAACCAAAGTGATAATGCTTCAAAGGCGTATCATTGCTAATACTCGGGCATTGAGATTTAAACGAAGGTGACCCTGCCAGCACAACGACTGAAACATTAGGATAGTTTGAACTTCCTGAAACATCACCATATTGCATATACGTGGATTCACTTTGCGCATTGCTATCTGGGTTTTGCATATCATAAATCGCACAAATTTGCACAATTTCGGTTTCGTGCGACACGAAACTCGTTGTTGAGATACTAATCCAATCACCACTTTGCCAGTCTGTACCATCTCCAGGTGTGACACGTTTTGCAAGCGCGATAATATAAGGTGTATCTGCTAACGTTGGCGTTGGGATATTCGCACCACTGCCGGTGGTTACATTCTTTAACGTACCATAATTGGTTAAACTCACAGGTGCTTGAACCCACATATCTGCATTATAAAAACTAGGACCGGCTGGGTAGGTTAAATACGTCCAACTATTAGAGCCAATCACATTATTGAAGTAAGGAAACTGATTAATATCACCGCTGATTATACTACCACCTGCCGTCGGACTCAGCGCTTGCCCATCGACAGTACCACTGACATGGTTAATCGAATGTATATAACTGCCATCCGCTCTCTTAGTTAAACCTTTAGCGCCATAAAATAATAACTGCCCGCCAGCGCTTACTGTAATATCACGCGCATTTTGAGTTGCTATGGTATTTTTAGCAATTTCACTGCATTGAGATTGCTCATCTTGGCACAGTGGCATAGGTGCTGCTGCTGCACTTTCCGTACCCGTCATAGTAATGGTTACTTTATTAGTCGATTTAATTGGATCAGTTGGTGAACCTATTTGCAACACACCACCATCAACCCAAAAAGATTGCGCTACGATATTAATTGGCGCAGGTGTCGCACTATTTACCACACAAAGCGTACTTGTCGCGGGAATTTTTACTGGCAACAAGGGTGTCGCCAATGAGCCTGTATCTTGTGTTATTTTATAAGTTGCTCCCGCGCTTAATGCGCAAATACCTGAGGCACTGTTACAAAACGTTGATAACTCAACGGCCGTAGTTAAATCACTGCAGTGATCATTAGCATAAGCGTTAAAGATAGTCACTGTCAGTGCCAAGCTGATCATTTTTTTTATTTCCATCATTACTCTCCATGAAAAATGAGTTAACAATGAGTTAAGCAGATCGTTATAAAAACACCTATAGCGAATGGCTGATTTTTGATGCGCCAATATCTTAAGGAATCGTCATCAAATAAACTAAATGTTTGCGTTGCCTATCCCCTTCTATCTATGTTGCTTAAACTTCACCATAACCTTACTATGTTTATGTTTAAGACGCCTTGATAGAAAATAAATTTGCTTAGCTAACCTTTTATTTTATTTTTTTTCCAATCCCTAATTCATAAAAAGATCGCTTTACATCAGCTATGAAAAAGATTAATTTAACTGCTTCACATGTATGGTTGCTATACATGCCTTACCCTTATAGAGAAATTAAACAATTAAATAATGGGGCACAACACCATGAGTAAAGATTTGGGTTTTATTTTTATGACACAGGTTTGGAATCTGTAGATTCACTGGTATATTACACACAAAGGAATTAATAATGTTTAAGCATGAAACAAACATCAATACACGATCAAAGATACCCTTTTTTCTTCACCAAAAATATCATAGCTTGCGTATTTGAACGCAGTTTGCAACGCGATAAAAACTAATCAATAATTATTTTGAACATTTGAAGAAAAGAGAAAAGTATGTCACATAAATTACAACGAAACTTAAAAGCTCGCCATTTAATCATGATCGCCTTGGGTGGCTCGATTGGCACAGGTTTATTTTTAGCAAGCGGCAGCGCCATTTACGAGGCCGGTCCAGGGGGAGCTATGCTCGCCTATGCCATTATCTCACTGATGGTTTATTTTCTAATGTGTAGCCTTGGTGAAATGGCAGCACATTCACCCACTACAGGCACATTTTGTGAATACTCGAGCCGTTATGTCAGTGCTGATTTTGGCTTTGCCATGGGTTGGAACTATTGGTTTAACTGGGCAATTACTATTGCCGCTGAGATTATTGCTGCAGCTTTAATTATGCAATATTGGTTTCCTTATGTGCCCACGATCTATTGGAGTGTTTTATTTTTTGTACTTATTTTTGGTTTAAATCTATTAGCCGTAAAAGTCTATGGTGAAACAGAGTATTGGCTGTCTTTTATCAAAGTTGCTTTTGTGATTATTTTTATTGTTGTTGGCATATTAACGATTGTTGGTGTCACAGGCGTTGGTGGACCTGTTGGTTTTGAGAATTGGCATATCGGGGATGCGCCTTTTCATAATGGTATGATTGGTTTTATGGCGGTATTTTTGATCGCCGGATTCTCTTTTCAAGGTACGGAACTCGTTGGCGTTGCCGCAGGTGAAGCAGATAACCCTAGAAAATCCATTCCTCAAGCCATTAAACGCACCTTCTGGCGTTTGGTTATTTTTTACATTCTTGCCATTGGGGTTATTAGCTTTTTGATTCCTTACACGAGTGACATTCTCATTAATAAAAGTTCTGACATCGCCATTAGCCCTTTTACGATTGTTTTTAAAAATGCGGGATTAACCTATGCCGCAACCATCATGAATGCGGTGATCTTGATTGCAATCTTATCTGCTTGCAATGCCAGCATGTTCTCGGCAACACGCATTATGTGGCATTTAGCTAATACCAAACAAGCACCCAAGGTATTTGGTAAAATCAATCGCCAGGGCATTCCAATTAACGCTCTTTTGATTACAGCCCTTGTTGGTTGTTTATTTTTTCTAACTTCCTTTTTAGATAACGGTAGCGTATTTATCTGGCTTGTAAACATTTCATCTTTAGCGGGGTTTGTTGCTTGGTTTGGTATTGCTTTAAGTCATTATCGATTTCGTCGCGCTTACCAAAAACAAGGTATGAATCTGCAAAATTTACCCTATCGTGCTAAATGGTTCCCAATCGCACCCATTTTTGCGATGCTATTAATTGCCGTGATTATCCTAGGGCAAGAGTTTAGCGATATTATCTCAGGCGACATTACATGGCAGAAATTCTTAGCGACTTATATCGGCTTTATTCTATTTTTAGCATTACTTATTGGCTATAAATTAATTAAACGCAGCAAGCTCATTGCCTTAGACAAATGTGATATCTCTGCTAAGCATTAAGTCGATTAACAATTTGTTGTAAATAATTAGACATCTTACGCCAATCAGCAATCTCCCAGTTTTTGCTATTCTCTGGATCAGGCAAATAGGTGTAATGAATGGCGTAATAATTAAGCTTGCCTTTCAGTTCATTTTTAACCATATCCACTTTGCTTCCCGTATCATCAACATAAACAACTGATTGACATAGGTTTGGCTTATTTGTCTTTTGACGCTCTTTTTCAATCAAGTCAAGGAGCAATTTCCCTTTATCACCACCTGCGGCATATTGGATGCCATGACTATACATCGTGTAGTCATTTTTATACTTATTTTGCGCAAAGAAACTTGGGTCAAATTGACCGCTGCCAATAGGGTTCTTGGTAAAATCAAGTCCATTGATTCTTAGCTGCCTTAAGGTTGTTGCCTCAGCACTAAATCCGCGTGACGTCAACGCAATCGAAGGATATTCCTTTTGCAATTGATTAACTACTGCCACAGTGTCACTTTCCACCGGCTGATAATTGATAAAGTAACGCACCGCATTCAAGAAGTCATAAATATTTGCACTCTGATCACTTAATAAATGCTTGGCATATACATTGCTTTTTGATGCCTGCCAATATACCCAGCCTTCACTGGCAAACTTTTCTTTATTTGTCAGTAAGGTATTATCGATATCATAAACAATACACACTGAGGACTTGCCATAGTCTTTACTTAATTTAACAATATATGGTTCGATATCTTTGATATTTTTAATACTAACTTCTTGATTCGTCATTGCTTGAGCCGCACCAACGCTAAGCAACGCCAATGACATAATCGTTATTTTCTTGATCATTTTTAACCCTCTTAGATTTCCCGCAGGCATATTAGCATAAAATGTAAATTTGTGTATTTTTTTGTAGCAAGGCTATATAGGAAGTATAAATGGGATAGCTATACTACCTCATTCTGTTTAGAATATGCCGCTGATGTAATTGGAAAGTTAAAAGGGAAAAAAGAACGATGCAAAAGGTAGCTATCATTGGCGGATCAATCGCTGGCAATGCCATGAGCTTGGTGCTGTCGCGCTTAGGTTTTGATGTCTCCATTTATGAACGCTCAAGCGCTCAACTTGATGATCGCGGTGTTGGTATATGTATTCCAAAAGATTTACGTAACATGCTGGTACAATGCGATATGTTTGACTCTGATGCCAAATATATTGAAATCATTGATCGACAGTTTATTGTTAGCGATGCCAAGCGTAATGCCGATGTATTCTGGCAACAACCTGTGAATGTCATGGCACACAACTGGTCAGAAATTTATACGCAATTATATAAGCGCCTACCAAAAGGTATTTATCGGCAAGATGCGAGTGTGGCGCATATTAAGCAAGATCAAAACAAGGTCATACTGTCACTCTCTAATGGGCAAACCGTAAAGGCAGATTGGCTATTTTGTTGTGATGGCGTTAATTCACTTGGTCGCACGACACTTTTCCCTCAATCAATACTTAATGAAGCACCTTATATTGCTTGGCGTGGCGTGATTGCAAAAGAGCATATTAGCGAACCATCACTATTTGATCGACTTAATTATTTTTGCTACGAGTATGGACATGTCGTGACCTACTACATCCCCAAACAAGATGGTAGTGTTGATTTGAATTGGGTTTTCTATCAAAAGGTAAGTCAAGCACATAAAAATAAACTGTTAAACACGAATAACAGCAATGAAGTCACAAGCTTAGCAGCACGCGAGTTTCAGCCAATGCACTTTGAAGAGCTAAAGAAATTAGCCAACATGATGCCTGAAGTTTTTGCCAAGGTGATACTTGATACGCCAAAACCTTTTATTCAAAATATCTTTGACACACAAGTCCCTGCACTGAAAAAGGGACGTATTTGCTTATCTGGCGATGCTGCATTTATCTCACGACCACATACTGCAAGTGGTGCGACCAAAGCTTTGCAGAGCGCACTTATGCTATTTCAACAATTACAAGAAAATCAGCATGATTTAGATCGCGCCACAGAAGAGTGGGCAAAAATACAATATAATAATGAGCGCAAATTATATGAGCTTGGTAAAATTTTTGGGCATGCGCTTGTCACTGACACCCCCGACTGGCAGTTAATGAATCAAGAGAAAATGGATCAATGGTGGGTTGATATTATGCAAAATCAAACATGGTATGCGTATCAATCCAGATAGGCAGCTTTAACTATAGACACTTAAGAAAATGCAATTAAAGATTTTGACATATTATTACTAAATTGTTATACAATCAGCACAATTAATTCTATAGACATTAAGTTCATCGATGACAGGGACAGAAAAAACATTACAAAAAAAACAATTTTTTAATATTTTCACAATTGAAATGTGGGAAAGGTTTGCATTCTATAGTTTTAACGGTCTTTTTGTATTATTTGCCATAAGCACCTATTTCAATGAAAAATCCGCTTATTTAGTATTTGGTATTTTTATGGCTTTAGCCTATGGCCTACCTACTATTGGTGGAATTATTGCTGATAGACTAATTGGAATCAAGAGAACATTGATTGCTGGAGCGATACTCCTTCCTTTGGGGTATTTGATATTAGCCTTATCATTTAGCTATGAATCCACGCTCATTGCTTTAGCATTTATCGCAGTTGGAAATGCTCTTTTCAAACCAAATCCATCATCGATGATTGGTATTATTTATAAAAACGATCCTGCTCAAACTAATTCTGCTTTTACCATGTATTATATGGCAATAAATATTGGATCATTAATAGCTTCTGTGCTTTCTCCCTTAATTGCTAAATATACTTCCTTTAATGTAGCTTTTATTATCGCTTGCATTGGCATGCTCTTCTCACTCCTAAACTTTGTGCTCAAATACAAAATTTTTAGCGATATACACAATGAAGTAGGCGCTAAGAAACTTAAACTGCCAAACATATGCTTTGCACTATTGATTACCGCCTTTATGATAGTATTCTCTTATATAATGCTAAATTTCAGCGATATTGCATTTTATATTATTCTAGTATTAACAATAGCATGCTATTCCTATCTTATTGTGAACACTCGCACTTATGATAATAAATCACACATTATAAAACAGCTAATAGGTGTGTTCATTTTTGTCCAAGCATTATTGTTTTTTATCATCTACACTCAAATGTTCTCAACATTAATTGTTTTTGCAAAAAATAATATTGACTTAAACCTACTAGGTTTTGAAGTATCTCCTGCCTCCTTTACAGCACTCAATCCATTTTGGATATTAGTCTTAAGCCCAATATTATCAAAAATATATATATCACTCCATCAACGGAATATACATAGCTCCACAGGCGGCAAATACGCGATCGCTATGTTTTGTTGTGCCGCTGCTTTTCTTGCACTGATCATTGCGTGCTTAACTGTTGGCGACTCAGCTAAGATTAATGGTTTATGGATGGTGCTTTATTATTTCTTGACTAGTCTTGCCGAGCTATTAATTTCTGCGATTGGCCTTGCTGTTGCAGCTCAATACTTTCCAAAGAATAAATTAAGCTTCTGTATGGGGGCATGGCTTTTGGCACAAGGGTGTGGCAATGCGCTAGCGGGCAAAATTGCAGGCTTTATTGCAATGCCTAAAGACGGCATACCTACGCAAAAAAGTTTACATATATTTAGTAATTATTTTTATATTTTTGCTATCTCATGCTTGATACTTGCCATACTTTTTACAATCACTGCCATTATATTCAGGAAAATTGCAGATAAACACAGTATTAAGCTTGCCTAATAACAGTCTTGAGTTATCAAATTGCTTTCTATGAGTCGTTGACCAATACATTCAGCAAATGACTACCTCGTTGTAATGCACCTTTACTATGGACACTGATTACAAGTCCGGCAAATGAGAAACTCACCTCACACTCCTTGGCATGCGCCATTTGCAAACATCTACCTATTACCTGACCTGCATCAAAAGTATCGCCTGGTGCGACAAACCACTCATATAAGCCACCAGATTGTGCGTAGATTGCTTGGAAAGAACCCTCATTATAAAAGGCAATGTGTTTAGCGCACGCTTGCTTGTATACTTTATCTGCAGCTATTACTTGCTGTGCTGCAAGATAGTTTAATATTCGATTAGATTGAATCTGCGCTTTATTATGATCAATCAACTCTTCTGAGCCCAATTCAAGGGTGAAACTATCGACCAATACAGGTTCATTCCTACCTAGTTCAGCAAATGCCTTTTGCACACTCCACCAAGGATAAAACCCTGCTTCATCTAATGAGCCATTGCATTTATTCTCAATTAATAACACATGCTCAAACCCCAAAGACTCAGCACTATCTTTGGCATATCGCGGGCTATATAGATAATCAATAGCCAATGAATCCGTATGCAAATCCAAAATAATATCAGCCTGTAATGCCTCTAGTTGCATGGTGTAGTTTAAACGTCGCGCACGTGACAACCCAAAGTCATTATTAAGTGCAGCTGTCATTTGCGCGCTAATCTTATTTCGCAATGCCGTAGCATATTCTGCTTGAGCGCTTTTAAGATGCTCTTTGGCAAATGATTGATAATCTATCTCAGGCTTAAAATAATAGCGGTTCCAATTGTCCCCATTAGTTGCATCAAAACGCCCCTGATGTCCAGCACCAATAAGCATATCACGTCCAAAAGGGTTACACTGTGGAATAATCGTAATATCACCTTGCGGTTGTTCTTCATCAAAGTGCTTAAGTAAATTCAAAATCACGGCATTACCTTGAATCTCCGAGGCATGCATGCTTGCTTGAATATATACTTTCTTAGCATTGTCACCTTGACCTTTAATCCTATATTTCGCAACTGTGATTGCTTCTCCTGACGCATTTTGCCCCACTTCAATCAGCGACTTTGTAATATAACTTTTCATTTCTTTAGTTTTGTTCATTTCTCTCATTTGAGCCAGACTCCCGCAGCTTCAGCTTTTCTTAATATCTTAATTTGCTCTTTTCGCCCTTTTTGCCCTTTTTGATATGTCACTTCCGCTGGCAACGTATGACACAAAAAAAATGGCATGCTCTCAGTAAAACCATAAGCACCAGTATAGTGAAAGATAATATGATCCTGTGCTTTAGTATCACTTGGCAGTTGCACTTCCCCTAAATAGTCTAAGCTAGTGCATAACGCACCATGCAAATGCATCTTAGATAGAGTAGTGCTACTTTCTCTTAGAAGATTCACAGGAAATGACTGTGATGTCAGCGTTGGGCGCATTAAATGTTGACTGCCTCCTGCTAATATCAACATGTCACGCTCATAAACTGTTTTGCGATCCACTACTTTAGTGACATAAACGCCGCATTTAGCAACAGCATAGCGCCCAAGCTCAAGCCAAATCTCTGTTTGTGGGTAGTGGTTTTTCAGTTTTAAAATCAATATGTTAATTTCAGCTAAGCTTAACTCTTGTCCTTCATGCTGATAATCAATACCTAAACCACCACCTAGATCTAATACATGCAAATCAATGCCCATGGTCTCTGCCAGTTCATGTAATGTATTAGCAATCGTAACCCAGATGCGCTCAAGTTTGTCTATACAGAGGATATTACCCCATTGAAAACAATGAAAACCCAAGATATTAAGATAAGGGCAATCAAGATCATGGTTCTCTGAATAAGTAACCCAATCATGGGGTGACAAACCAAATGGTGTGACACACTCACCACCTAAGACGTTTTTTTCGCCATCATGCCACTGCAATTGCACGCGTAGCAACACATCAATATAAACTTGTTTTTCATTAGCAATACTTTGCACATCCTGCAATTGCTGCGCACTTTCAATGACAAATTTTCTAACTCCTTGGTCAATAAAATAGCTTAACTGCTCATATGACTTAGCAGGCCCTGTATGTAAGATGTCTTCAGGGTTAACACCTTGCTTTAACACCTGATCAAGCTCACCAATACTCGCCACATCAAAGCGCATACCTTCATTATTCAAGGTTGTAATAATCGCTGATAAAGGATTAGCTTTAAGCGCATACCAAAGGGTTACTGGTAATGTTTGTAACGTTTTTATATGGGATTGTAAAATATCTAGATCATAGAAAAAAAATGGCGCATCAATCTCTTTAGTTAAATCAACCAATGCTTGATGGTGGTATAAGGTATTAACCATTAACGCAATGCCTCCTCCAAACTAAGCGCATGATCACTTTTGTCATCACGATATTTAACAATAATTGGGCATGCCGCTTGTAAGCCTTGCGTCTTTGCCCAGCCTTGTGCCAATGGTCTCGTGCCTGGTACGACAACCGCACCTTCTGGAATGGCTTCACCTTTATCAAGAATGCGTTCATTAATGCAGTCATACACACTAACTCCACGCGACAAGACAACAGATGGCGCAATAACCGCACGTCTTTTAACAACAATCCCTTCAACAATAACAGCTCCTGCACCAACAAACACATGATCCTCAATTACGACAGGATTCATGCCAATTGGTTCAAGCACACCGCCGATCTGCACACCTGCTGACAAATGCACATGTTTACCAATCTGTGCACAAGAACCCACTAATGCATGGCTATCAATCATTGTACCCTCATCAACATACGCACCGGTATTTACATATGCCGGTGGCATAATGATTACTGATGGCGCGATATAAGCACCTGTTCTTACAGCTGATCCACCTGGCACCATACGCACGCCATCGGCAACAGTAAAACGTCTTGGAACCAGATTATGCTTATCGACAAAGCCTTGGTAGCTTTCCGTAAAATCGGTATTTTGACCCGCTTTAAATGCTGCCAAAATCGCTTCTTTGACCGCAATATTAGCTTGCCATTGACCATTTTCTTGGCGCTCTGCTGAACGCAGTTTACCTGTTTGTAAGTCTTGTAGGGTTTTCTCCCAGCTCATCATTTATACTCCTTTTATATTTATTTGCTGGAGTTACAGACTTTTTCTAAAGTGCGTAACTCCGGTTATTTATTCAGGCTAAGACTAAGTGCTCACCTATAAGTGTTCCCCGTGCCCTGAGCGTAAGTCGAAGGGTAAAATCACACTTCATAGAGGCTTCGACTTATGCTCAGCCAACGCTTACACAATCAAAGTGGTCAGGAATATGGTCATAGCCTTTATTTTTAACTGACACAGATATGCTCATAATAACTTTGAATCTCGGCATCAGCTTGTTGCAAACGCTCAACACTTGTTAGCTCTTGAGCAATCAATGGTAAACGTAAAGTATTACTATCGATGACACCCGTATGCGCAAGCCATGCTTTACTTGGAATTGGGTTTGCTACACTAAAGCATGCTGCAGTAGCATCTTGCCATAAACGGCTTAAGGCCTCATCTGCCTCAAAACGCAAAGAAGTTTCAACATAGGCTTTGGCTTGTTTTGGCCATAAGTTAGAAACCACTGACACCAAGCCTTTGCCACCGACTTTGGCAAGCTCAGGCATCATCGCATCCTCGCCACTATATACATTAACGTGTGGCGCTATTTGTACATAGCACTTAAAGCGCGAGATATCACCTGAGGCTTCTTTTAATGCCCACAAATTCGGATGATTTTTAAGTGCAGAAAAAGCATCAAAACAAAGATTCACCCCCGTTCTTGATGGCACGTTATATAACATACATGGCTTGTTTGCTTTGTCTAATAATGCACTAAACCAAGCAATTTGCCCCTGAGTGCCCGGTTTGGCATAAATCGGCGTGACCATCAAGAAGCCATCAATCGCTTGAGCGTTACAAAACTCAACCCACTTAAGCTGCTCAGCTAACTGATAACCGCCTACGCCAACAAGTAAGGGGACTTTAAGCCCTAAGCCACAGGCAAATCTCACTATTTGACACTGCTCTTCATAACTTAATGCTAAAGCTTCACCCGTGCTACCTAAAATCAATACACCACAATCAGCTGCTTCTTGTTTGCGTAGCAGTCGCTCAAAACTCACCAGATCAATCTCACCATTGTCAAACATTGGCGTAACGACTGCTGTGTAGGTATTGTTATTGATATTTATTGCCATGACACACCTCTTACTAATTCATCAAACTGGTAAAAACCAGCATTTAATCTATTCTCATACACAAAGCGCGCGCTCCATACAGCACCCTCAGCAAAAAGCTTGCGATCATGCGCCACATGCTTTAATTCAATGGTTTCATAAGGGTTTTCGACCTTTAATACATGCTCACCTTTTACATCTTCTTTGCGAATAGATTCAATAGGGCATTCTTTCACATTAAGCCATGATTGCCATGACACGGCAGTACCACTGGGTGCATCAAGCTTTTGTGTGTGATGTGTTTCTGTTAAACAAAAGTGACTATTTGTCACTAGGTTTTGCAGATTACCTAAGGTGTTTAACATCTCTTTTATCAGCACCATCGATAAACTAAAGTTATTCGCGACCACCCAAGTTTGTCCTGATTGCCTGATGCGCTGTATTAAAGTTTCATCATAATGAAATCCTGTGGTTCCACAAATGACAGATACCTTGCTTTGCAAAAGCACGGGCAATATTTGCCTTAAAACATCAGCGCTAACGAAAACAATTACTACTGTGGCCTTATTGAGCTTCTCCACAGTCACTAAATTCTGTGAGTCAAATACATCACTTATCTCATCTTCTTTTAAAAGATCAAGTACCGCTCTACCCGTTTTGCCTCGACCGATTATTGCTACTTTCATCGCACACGCTCCTTAGTTGATTCACTAAAGAGAGACATATAAATATCCATCATCACACCCTTTGCATCTTCTGCTGCTACTAACAGACAGATATTATGCCCGCTTGCGCCGTGGCTGAAAAGGCGAACATTATAACTTTCAAGGGCGGCAAAGAGCTTAGCACTTATTCCTTTGTGCTGATGTAGTCGATTACCCACCACTGCAATGAGGGACAAATTATGCTCAACACTAATCTCAAGATTACCGATGGATTGCAGCTCATCTAATAGTGTTTCGGTTAATAGACTTTCACCAATTGACTGACTACCTATATGATCCAAGGTTAAAGCAATACTTACCTCACTTGTCGTCACCAAATCAACCGATATATTGTGTTTAGCTAAAACACTAAATACTTTAGCTAAAAAACCTTGCGCATGAAACATGTCAAAGCTTTTGAGTGTCATTAAAAGCTGGTTTTTACGCTCAGCAATCGCACGAATTTGCGGCGGCTCCTTTAAGCTATTGACCTTAGCAGTAATCCAAGTACCGCCCATTTTAGGCGAAAACGTAGAGCCCACAAATACATCAATATTACTACTTATTGCCGGCCATAAGGTTGCCGGATGCAACACCTTAGCACCAAAGGTAGCAAGCTCGGCTGCTTCATTAAAGCTTAAACTCTCAATCGCTCGCGCTTGTGGAATAGTGCGTGGATCAGCTTCATAAATACCCGCGACATCCGTCCATATTTTCACTGATTTTGCTTGCAAAGCTTGTGCTAAGAGAGCCGCACTATAGTCACTCCCACCTCGACCTAAGGTCGTTGTTTTATCTCTTGCATCCATACCAATAAAACCTTCACAGATAAGCACTTGATCAGTAAGTAGCAACGGCAACATATGCGTCCTCACTTGCGCTTTAATCTCATCCAGATTGGGCTTTGCTTGAGAGAAATTACTATTAGTCTTCATCACGGTTTGCACATTAAAATACTGTGCATTAATCTTATTCTGTCTAAAGATTGCCGCGACAAGTTGCGCTGAGATCCGCTCACCAAATGATAATATCTCATCACTTAGCTCTTTGGTATTCAGACGCACACTCATTTGTGCCAAAAACACAAGATCATCTATTCGCTGCTGTATGTCGCTGTGCAAATGAGTGCAATCAATCGCTTTAATAATTGGCAATAGTATGGTCTTAATATCATCAACAATACCTGAAATCTCATGCACAGACTTTACATGATGCGCCAACTTTACCAAGAGATTGGTTACCCCTGATTGTGCACTAACAACAACAACGCGCACACTTGGTGAAGATTTGATAATTTCTGCGCATTGACAGATCGCGTTTAGATTAGCGACACTCGTGCCTCCAAACTTCGCGACGACAAAAGGGTTTTGCATAAAGCTTCTCCATTTATCGACACGGGGTTACGGCTTTTGCAAAATTTGACTTATGTGTTTGACAAAAATACAAATACAACCGAAGCGCCCCACGTCTTTGTTGACGTGACAGTCCTGCTGCCTTTTAGCAGCAGACCCAAGTAATTCAGCCATAACACATCATTACTTTCGGCGCTTGCTCTATTGCTTTTGATCGCTAGATGTTATGATCTTCACAAAAGCGCTATAGCTTGCGCACCTCTTCTTTTATTTTTTAAACTCTTTAAATTTAATCTTTTGTCACGGTAACGCGACTTGTTTACTATAACGTTTGCCTTTTACAGCTGTCAAAACTTTTATGCTAGATTTTTTTGAAATACTTTCGACTTAAGTCCAAACCAAATAATTTCTCAAGTTTCATTTTAAAACGTTGACGTTTTTCTTTTTTGGTTAGAACATGATTTGGATTAGCTTTGAACAGTCCTTCCTCTTTCGCAAAAAAACCATCGATAATCTTAGGGTGAGTCCCCTTAAATTCAGTTAAGATCTGATGATCGATATCACTATATTTCGAGTCAAAGCCTTCAGATTTACCCCAATGCTTATTCACTTGGCTAATTTTCTTACTCATTGCCGCCTCAGGGCGTACCCATCCATAATGATAAATATAATTATCCAGTAATTTCGCCTTTGGATAACGTGCGATGCGATTTGACTTCTTAGGATCAAGAACCAACCAATATAAGCCATCAGGCGCATAACTTCTAACACTTGCTTTAATGATTCTTGGCGCATAGCGATACCAGGTTGGTGATGACAAATACGTATTAGTGTTGCCATAAAAATGGTAATAATGAAATGCTAAGGCTTCGACTTCTTGGTCATCCTTATAGCAATGCAACGCCTCTTTAATTGCGTCAAGATCATTCTCATGCACGATCTCATCACCCTCTAAATAAAAAAGCCAATCCCCAGTACAGGCGAATTGGGCAATCATTTTTTGTTGGGCGTAGGTATAACCCTTTACCTGCATATGTTCATTCCATACTGTTTCGATAATTTTGATCTTTGGATGCTCTTTTGCTAACTGCTGCAATATTTCGGGACTATTATCTTGTGATTGCCCTAAAGCGATTACAAACTCATCACAGATTGGCAAAATAGACTGAATCGATTGAATATAGGGGAAGCATAGCTCCTCGGCATTGCGTAAAAAGGTAAATCCTGATAATTTCATATCATCACTTATCTGATTGTTTTGCTATAGTTTATACGAATAGCAAACTATTTTATAGTTTATAGCAAACAGAGTGCAGTAAAGATATAAGTAGATGTTTAGCGCTTTTGAACTTTTAGATATGCTTGTAAGTTTTTTAAATACAGTGATATTATCAATCATAAACTTGAAAGCCAACCTTACAACGGTATACTAGAAAGAGGTAAGCATAAATGCCAACAATTAGCAGATTTTTTGGAATCATCATAAGTATGTATTGGGATGAGCATAACCCACCACACTTTCATGTGAGATATGGCGATTTTAAATGTTCGATTGGGATAACTGATATCACAGTTATAGCAGGAGAACTTCCAAAGAAACAAGAGCGATTAGTTTTAGCTTGGGCTGAAATTCACCAAAAAGAATTACTACAAAATTGGGAATTATGCCAAAGCGATAAACAACCGATGAGAATAGAACCATTAAGATAGAAGGAGTTTGCATATGTGGAAAGACCCTATTAATGTTCAGGTGGTCTCAAAAAACACACTAAAAGTATTATTTGAAGATGGCATCAGTGGTCAGATAATTTTTAAGCCCTCCAGATTTAGAGGGGTATTTAAACCTCTTGAAAATGATGAAATTTTTAAAAGCGTATTTATTGATAGAGAAATAGGCACCATTACCTGGGAAAATGGTCTAGATCTAGCTCCTGACGTAATGTATGAGGAAATTAAACAAAAAGGGCAATGGCTTCTTGAGTAGCTTACAGTCAATACTTCTCCCAAATCAAAAGGACATAACGTGATTTTACAAAAAATTATTGATTCCAAACATCAAGAGCTTAAGCAGCTCCCCGATCTAACCGCTGCAGCATTACTTCCTGCAAAATATGACTTTCTACAAGCCATCAAAGCACACAAACCTGCAATTATTGCTGAGCTTAAATCCAAATCACCTTCTGAAGGGGTAATTGCCCCTAATTATGACCCAGTTACAATTGCTAAGGCCTACCAAACCGGTGGTGCTTGTGCGTTATCTATCTTAACTGATCAACCTTTTTTTGGTGGCAGTTTTGAAGACATTCGTAAAGTACGTGATGTGGTAACGATCCCAATATTATGCAAAGACTTCATTATCGATGAAAAACAGATCTATCAAGCTCGTCTTAAGGGAGCTGACGCCTGTCTTTTGATCGTGCGCTGCTTAGACAAAGCGCGTTTACAAACACTTATCCAATGCGTTGAATCACTCAATATGACGGCATTAATTGAAGTGTTTGATGAAAAGGAAACGGAAACTGCCTTAGCCTGTAATGCCAAATTAATCGGCGTTAACAATCGCAATCTAGATACACTTGAAATGGATACTGATAACATCGTACGTCTACAAAAAATCGTACCTCAAGATATTACGCTATTGAGCTTATCAGGTGCTAAAACCCCTCAAGACCTCCATCATTTTGGTTGTACCTATGACGGGGTATTAGCAGGAACAGCTTTAATGCGTGCTAATGATAAGGTGGCTTTTTTGCAGGAAGCGCTAAGCACTAAGCCATAGTTATTTGACATACAATGTTTTAATCAACACATATACTCACCACAAATCGCTTTCACGTGAAGATAAACAAAAAAGCCCCGCGGGATATTCCCAACGGGGCTTCAAGTTATAGTCGACTTTCAGAAAATCAATGACTATTCGTCATAGTCTTCATCATCGTCTTGCCTTTTGTTTTCATCAAGATCATCGTCACCGATAACAAATAGGTCTTCAAGATCAATACTATTTTCTTCAGCATCCGCGTTTAATGCTGCACTTAGCGCCATTTCAAGCTCATCCATTGATGGACCTGTTTCTAATGCTTCTTGTTCTTGTAAGTGTTTGCGCTTACGCTCTTGGTGATGAGCAAGCCCCGTACCAGATGGAATCAAGCGTCCAATCAATACGTTTTCTTTCAAGCCACGCAATTGATCTTCTTGTCCACTGACTGAAGCTTCTGTGAGTACGCGCGTTGTTTCTTGGAAAGACGCTGCTGACAGGAACGACTCTGTAGACAATGATGCTTTTGTGATACCCAATAAAATCGGCTCATAAATTGCTTCTAACTTGCCTTCAGCACGTAGCTTCTCATTTTCTTCCAAGACTTGAACCAACTCAACCGGTTCACCATCAACGAACTTACTATCACCTGCAGCCAAGATATTAACCTTACGCAACATCTGACGAATAACCGTCTCGATATGCTTATCGTTAATACCCACACCTTGTAAGCGATAAACTTCTTGGATTTCGTTGATAATGTAATCAGCAAGCTCATGCACGCCTTTTAAACGCAAGATTTCATGTGGATCTAATGGTCCATCAGAAATGATTTCACCCTTAGAAACATGCTCACCTTCAAATACGTTAATATGACGCCATTTAGGGATCATAATCTCAATCGGATCCATATCTTCAGGCGAGATAACCAAACGGCGTTTGCCTTTTGTTTCTTTACCAAAGCTAACAATACCTGAAGTCTCTGCCATAATTGCGGCATCTTTAGGACGACGCGCTTCAAACAAGTCTGCAACGCGTGGTAGACCCCCAGTAATATCTTTGTTTTTAGAGCCTTCTTGTGGAATACGCGCGATAACGTCACCGACTTCGATCTTAGTGCCATTTTCGATATTCAAAATAGCACCCACTGGCATGAAGTAACTTGCTGGAATATTGGTATTAGGGAAGCACAACTCCTCACCAACTTCATCAATCAAGCGCACCAATGGTTTGATGTCTCTATTACCACTTTTTTGTGAATCAGAAGTAATAACAATACTTGAAAGTCCTGTCATTTCATCTGCTTGGTGCTTCATGGTTACACCATCAATAAAGTCAACAAAGTTAATATGTCCTGCCACCTCAGCAACTACTGGATGTGTATGCGGATCCCATGTTGCGACAACTGCTCCTGCTTTAACTTGTGCATTATCGTTTACTGGCAACTCAGCACCATATGGTACTTTGTACTTCTCGCGCTCTCGCCCAAATTTATCAATAATACTAATTTCACCTGAACGTGAAACGACTACGTGGTTACCTTCACGGTTTTTAACGGTTTTAATATTATTAAACTTAATACGTCCGCCATTTTTGATCTGAACGTTGTTTTCAGCAGTATCCTGCGATGCCGCACCACCAATATGGAACGTACGCATCGTTAACTGTGTACCTGGCTCACCAATGGATTGAGCTGCGACAACACCAACTGACTCACCCATATTAACCAAATGCCCACGTGCAAGGTCACGTCCATAACATTTAGCACATAAACCACGGCGTGTTTCACAAGTAATCGATGAACGAATGATCACTTGGTCAACACCATTTTTCTCAATCAATTCAACGACTTTCTCATCAAGCAATGTACCTGCTTCAACCAGGATTTCATCTTCGCCTGGTTTATAAATATCTTCAGCATTGACGCGCCCCAAGAGACGCTCACCCAAAGGCACAACCACATCTCCACCTTCAATCAAGGCAGAAACCGTTACACCTTTTTGTGTACCACAGTCATCTTCAATAATGACAAGATCCTGTGCCACGTCAACAAGACGACGTGTTAAGTAACCCGAGTTAGCTGTTTTTAATGCTGTATCAGCAAGACCCTTACGAGCACCATGCGTTGATGTAAAGTATTGTAAAACCGATAGACCTTCACGGAAGTTTGCCGTAATTGGTGTTTCAATAATCGAGCCGTCTGGTTTTGCCATCAAACCACGCATACCTGCAAGCTGCCTGATCTGTGCTGCAGAACCCCGCGCACCTGAATCAGCCATCATATATACTGAGTTAAATGACTCTTGTTCGATTTCATTACCTGAGTTATCAGCAACTTTTTCTTTTGCAATCACTTCCATCATTGATTTGGCAACTTTTTCGTTAGCACGCGACCAAATATCAATTACTTTGTTGTAACGCTCACCTGCAGTAACCAAGCCACTTGCATATTGCTCAGAAATTTCTTTAACTTGACCTTCAGCTTCAGCCAAAATACCTACTTTAGCATCAGGAATAATCATATCGTTAATACCGATTGAAATACCTGATTTTGTTGAATACTTATAACCGGCATACATTAATTGGTCAGCAAAAATCACCGTGGCTTTTGTGCCTAAACGACGATAGCATTGGTCAATAATCTTGCCAACTGCCTTCTTAGTCAATGGTTGGTTAATCAATGAAAATGGTAGCCCTTCTGGTAAGATGCTTGATAATAAAGCACGACCAACCGTTGTTTCAACAATACCTTTCTCATCAATATATTCACCAGATTCAAGCAGAACCTTGTGATCCAAACGTACTTTAATCTTCGCATGAATATCAACAACACCTGCATCATATGCACGTTGAACGTGTAATAAATCAGCGAATAATTTACCTTCACCTTTGGCATTAACTTTTTCACGCGTCACATAGTAAAGCCCTAGGACAATATCCTGCGTTGGCGCGATCACAGGGGATCCACTTGCTGGGGATAAGATATTATTGGTTGACATCATCAACACGCGCGCTTCAAGCTGCGCTTCAATCGTCAATGGTACGTGAACCGCCATCTGATCCCCGTCAAAGTCAGCGTTAAATGCCGTACAGACTAATGGATGCAATTGAATTGCTTTACCTTCAATCAAAGTTGGTTCAAAGGCTTGAATACCTAATCTATGCAGCGTTGGTGCACGGTTAAGAAGCACTGGATGCTCACGGATCACCTCTTCTAGGATATCCCAAACAACGGCTTCTTCACGCTCAACCATTTTCTTAGCTGCTTTAATCGTTGTCGCATGCTCATAATGCTCAAGTTTTGAATAGATAAATGGCTTAAATAGCTCTAATGCCATCTTCTTTGGTAAACCGCATTGGTGTAAACGCAATGTCGGACCAACGGTAATTAC